>JAEUWI010000037.1 GCA_016791475.1 Candidatus Hydrogenedentota bacterium | reverse complement strand
TTCGCCTAACAGTTCCCACTATCAGGGCCTGTAGAGGACTTACACCTCATAAGTACGGGGCCATGCCTGGCACACAAAGAATCGCGGCAGATCCGAGGACCTGCCGCGCAACACACTCTTAAGAGTAATTATTCGACGACCTTGATGAAAGCTCCCTCGGTATTAGTGCCGTCGGGCATCATCATGACGTCTTTCGATTGGTCCCGAACCTGGAAGTCGAAATCGCGGAGTTTGTCGCCATTCAGATCTCTCGTGGCCAGGAAGGCCGTGCGGAGGGCCGCAACATGGTAGACATAGGCGGGATCATAGTCGCCGGTTGGCGGATCGGCTACGACACCACCATCCGTTCCGTTCGGGCCCACGCCCACAAGCACAAAGGCATCATAGTTCGGGGGGGGGAAGAACAGTCGCCCGTTCAACGCCGGGTCCGTAACTTGAATATCGCTGCCCAGGTTATCGCCGCCGTTGATCCAATAGCGCCGAAGCGTGTCGAGTTGCCGCTTATTGTAGGGCGCATACACGAAGGGGCGCTGGATACCTTGCTTCGATTGCGCGGCAACTTCGAATACGCCGCCTGACTGTGGGTTTGCGTCGCCCGAGGAGCCCGTGAATTCCCCATAGGGTCCGGCATACAGATAGAGTGAGAAGGTATAGGTATTGTCGGCCACGCTCTTCTCGCCGATGGCCGAATACTCCAGCAGCCCGAGCTGGCCGTCACCGTCGCTGTCGTAGCCGGATTTGCTCCAAGCGGCAAGTTCGTAAACGTTATCGTCCTGATGAATCCCGATGGTGATCGTGTAGGGCCGAGTTTCATAATAGGAGAAATCGTCACCGTTGCTGTCTTGCGGAAGTGGACCCAGCAACTGAGCGGGGGTAGCTTCGCGGTATTCTGGCTTCACGAAGCCGTAGGCGACCGGGAATCCTGTCGTATTGCCCGCAGCGGTGGACTTTTCCATAATCAGCTTGGCCACATGGTCCATGTTGGCCAGCGCTTTGGTTGTGTTGGCTTTTTGCAAATATTTCGGCACGGCCACGGCCGTCATGCCCGCGAGGATCGCAATAATCGCTATTACCGTCAACAATTCTATGAGCGTGAAACCCGCGCGGGTCGCGCTGGACTTCTTCTCCACACCACTGGGCTTCTTCATGCTTGGATCTCCCGGTATTGCAAGGGTTTCAGATATGTTCATGATACCATCGACCGCCCAAATGGTCAATCCTCTTTTCTGCTTAACTCCCATACGGAAAAGAGGATAGGGCGTAAACTGTGTAATCTGACAGCGTAAACTGCGAGCCCCGTCAACTCAATAGCGGCCGCAGCGCCCCTTCGTGGTCCCTCAGCCACGCGCAAACCTCCTCCACAATCATATCCGCCGTGCGCGCCGGTGTCCAGCCCGTGGCCGCCGTCACCCGCCGGTTGTCCGTGAGGTAGAGGGGTATATCGGCAGCGCGGTTCGCAACTTCACCCGCGATGGGGATGGAATTGCCCGTATAACGCCGGCAAAGTTCGGTCAATTCCTGGAGCGAGGTGCTCACGGCGCGGCCCCCGCCCACGTTGAAGGTCCGTCCGTTGAACTCGTCCAGGCGCGCAAGCTGGATGCACACCAGATCGAGCAGGTCCTCCACATGGAGCATGTCCCGCACCTGCTTGCCCTGGCCGCCATAGCCAATGTACTTCAGGGCGCCGCCATAGGCGTGGCGCGCCGCCCAGAGTACCACGACCCCCTGATCGGCTTTGCCCATCTGCCAGGGTCCAGTGAGCACGCCGCAGCGGTTGATGACACCCCGCAGGCCGTACATGGACAGGTATTCAGACATCACCAGCTCGGAGGCCAGCTTGGTCGCGCCATAGAGGGAGCGCACACCCTCCAGGGGAAAATCCTCGGCGATGCCGTCGGCGCTGGCCCCCGGCACGGGCTGCTTCGCTTCCAGCTCCAGGCGGGTCTCCGTTTCGCGGTAGCGCAGGCGCGCAATGGTCTCCATGGGATAGACCCGGCTCGTGGACAGAAACACCACATCGCTGCCGTGCCGCCGGGCCGCTTCCAGGCAATTCAACGTGCCGGTCAGGTTGGTCTCCAGCACATACTTGGGCGATCCGCCATAGCCCGCAAGCACCGAAGGCTCCGCGCTGCACTCGATGAGCACGTCAAATGGCCCGACCTCTTCCAGGTCCCCGGGACAGCGGATGTCGCCATGGAGGAACTCTACGCCCGCCCCCTTGAGTCGGGGCAGGTTCAGCTCCGATCCCCGCCGACGCAGATTGTCGAACGCGATGACCCGGGTGTCTTCGCTTCGGGCTTTCAGGCCCATGGCCAGGCAGGAGCCCACGAAGCCGGCGCCGCCCGTGACGAGTATGGTTTTCATGGGTGGGCTCCCGGAGTAAGAAACGAGGGCCCGGCGATGGTGCCACGCGATCCGGCAACGCCGGTTCGTGTGCCCGCCACGAGGTCTTCCCGATGTGCCGGCGGCCACTCGTCCGACCCTCTCGTGCCCCAACCGGGATGTTGACGAGGGGCAAAAGAATCTTCCTCCCATGCGCCTTTTGGCGAAAAAACCGTCCGGTTATGAACTGCTCCATAACCGCCGCTTTCGAGGTTCAGGGCACACGAACCGGCGTTGCCGGATCGCGTGGCACACCTGTAGTTTTCGTGAAGCGCCGATGACGCGATTACCCAGCCAGTCTCTATTGACAGCCTCTTGCAATTATGCGCTAGAATGGCGTCTCGCATTTCGCCGTTTTCTTCTTTCTACGTATCGTGCCGTTCATCGGGAGCGTTTATGGGTGTGGTTCTGGTTACCGGTTCGGCCGGTCTGATTGGTGCGGAAACGGTCCGCCGATTCATCGCCGCAGGGTACACTGTCGCGGGTGTGGACAACAACATGCGCGCCTACTTCTTCGGGGAGGAAGCGTCGACCCACTGGGCCGTCGAGCGCCTGCGTGCGGACCACGCCGAATACCGCCACCACGAGGCCGACATTCGCGACTTCGGCGCCCTGGAAGCCATTTTCAAGACCTACAGTTCTTCCATCGAACTCGTGGTGCACACCGCGGCCCAGCCGAGCCACGACTGGGCGGCGAAGGAGCCCCTGACCGATTTCGGCGTCAATGCGGTGGGCACGCTGAACCTGCTGGAGCTCACGCGGCAGCACTGCCCCGAGGCGCCCTTCATTTTTACCTCCACGAACAAGGTCTACGGCGATACGCCCAACGATCTGCCCCTGGTGGAACTGGAAACCCGCTGGGAAGTGGCCGAGAGCCACCCCTATGCCAAAGACGGCATCGACGAGACCATGTCCATCGACCAGTGCAAGCACTCGGTCTTCGGCGCTTCCAAAGTGGCGGCCGATGTCATGGTGCAGGAATATGGCCGCTATTTCGGGATGAAGACCGCTGTTTTCCGCGGCGGCTGCCTCACCGGACCCGGCCACTCCGGCGCGGAGCTCCACGGATTCCTGTCCTACCTCATGAAGTGCGCCATCACGAAGAAGGAATACCGCATCTTCGGTTACAAGGGCAAGCAGGTACGCGACAATATCCATTCCAGCGATCTGGTTAATTGCTTTTTTGAAGTGCTTCGCGCGCCGCGCTCGGGGGAGGTATACAACATCGGCGGAAGCCGCCACAGCAACTGCTCCATGCAGGAAGCCATCGCCAAATGCGAGGCCATCACCGGGAACAAGATGGCCATCCGTTACGAAGACGACAACCGCATCGGCGATCACATCTGGTGGATCAGCGACGTGGGCAAATTTCAGTCCCACTACCCGAACTGGCGCTACGCCTACGACATTGACGCCCTGCTGGGGGAGATCTACCATGGTTTCGAAGGCCGCATCTAGCCTCGTGCCGGTGGAGAAGAACACCCTTCTCTACTCCGTCCTCATTCCCGCGTACAACGAAGAGAAGAACATCATCCCCACGCTGGAAAGCCTCGCCGCCGCCCTGCGCGCGGAATCCATACCCTTTGAGCTCCTCGTGGTCAACGACAACAGCACGGACAACACCGTGGCGGTGATCGAGGAAAAGGCAAAGGAAATCCCCGAGATCCACCTGGTCCACAACTGGCCTCCCGGCGGGCTGGGCCGCGCCATCCGCTGCGGTCTCCACCATTACCGGGGCGATGTCCTGGCCGTGGTCATGGCGGACAGCTCGGACAACCCCCTCGACGTGGTACGGTGCTACCGGAAGATTGAGGAAGGCTACGACTGCGTCTTTGGCTCGCGCTTCATGAAAGGCGGCCGGGTGACCCACTATCCGCCCGTGAAGCTCGTGGTCAACCGGATCGTGAACCATGCCATGCAGGTGCTCTTCCTGACCCACCACAACGATCTCACCAACGCCTTCAAGGTCTACCGGCGCCACGTGATCCAGAGCATCCTGCCCCTGCAGGCCGCCCACTTCAACATCACCATCGAAATGTCGCTGTCGAGCCTCATCCGCCGCTACCGCATCGCCCAGGTCCCCATCACCTGGTCCGGACGCACCTGGGGCATCAGCAACCTGCGCCTGCGCAAAATGGGTCGTCGCTACCTGTGTACGCTGCTCATGATCTGGTGCGAGCGCCTGCTGATCCTGGATGACCTCCTGATGGAAAACAAGCCCCCCCAGTTGCCGGAATCCTGATTGAAAGGCCGGTGCGACCCCTGGACACCCTTCGAGCCCGGCGGCCACAGATCTCGTCTTCGCCCCTCCTAATCCCCTGTCAACAAAGCAGATAGCGCCGCCCGACTTGCTTGCTCCAGGCCCGCGGCGTTATACTTTCGCCTGCGGCGGGTATATACACCCGAGTACACTTCATAGCCGAGACCTTCACACCAACCCAGGAGAATACCCGTGGCCGAATCCTCCATGCACCAGTCCCTCAGCGGCTGGGGCGGCCTCGATCCCGAAAAGTGTGACGTCTTTCGCCCGGAAAAGCGCCGCATCCTCAACGACCTCATCGGGGGGCACGCTTCCTCCTCGATCATCGCCCGAGGCCTGGGTCGAAGCTACGGCGACACCGCGGTCAACGGCGGCGGCGGGGTCGTCAATACCACCCGCCTCGACCGCATGATCAGCTTCGACGAAGAAACCGGCGTGCTCGAATGCGAAGCCGGCGTCAGCCTGGCCGACATTCTGGACGTCTTCGTGCCCCGGGGCTACTTCGTGCCCGTCACGCCCGGCACCAAGTTCGTCACCGTGGGCGGCGCCATTGCCAACGATGTCCACGGCAAGAACCATCACTGCGACGGCACCTTTTGCGAATTCGTGGAATCCTTCACGCTCCTCACCCCCACCGGCGCGCTCCTGCACTGCTCGAAAACCGAAAACGCCGATGTCTTCTGGGCCACGGCGGGCGGTATCGGACTGACGGGCTTCATCCTCACGGCGCGGGTGCGGCTTCAGCCCGTGGAGAGTTCCTGGATCGTCACGGACTATACCCAGTGCCGCGATCTCGATCACGCCCTGGACGCCATGGCGGCGACCGACGGTGCCCACAAGTATTCCGTCGCCTGGGTGGACTGCCTGGCGCGGGGGGCCAGCCTGGGTCGCTCCGTGCTCATGCAGGGCAACCATGCGAAGCTGTCTCAGCTCGATCCGGCACGCGCGAACGCGCCCTTCGCCATGAAACGCGAGTTCCCGAAGAACGTGCCCTTCAACTGCCCCCAGTTTCTGCTGAATCCCCTGAGTGTCACGGCCTTCAACAAGGTCTTCTACGCCGCCCACCCCACCACCATCGGCAAGCTGGTGCACTACGACAAGTATTTCTATCCCCTGGACGCCATCCACCACTGGAACCGGCTCTATGGGCGCAAGGGCTTTGCCCAGTTTCAGGCCACGCTGCCCTACGAGAGCAAGCAAGGCCTCATCCGCATTCTCCAGCGCCTGGCCGACTCGCGCCGGGCGTCCTTCCTCGCCGTGCTAAAAACCTTCGGCGAGCAGAATCCCGGTCTGTTGTCCCATCCCATGAAGGGCTACACCCTCACGCTGGATCTCCCGAACCACCGCGGCCTGACGCCCTTCCTCCACGAACTGGAGCGCATCCTGCTCGATCACGACGGGCGGCTCTACCTCGCCAAAGACGCCGTGGCCAGCCCCCAGACCATCGCGGCCATGTACCCGCGCCTGGATGAGTTCAAAGCCATTCAGAAGCGCCTCGATCCAAAGGGTGTGCTGTCCTCCAACATGGCGCGGCGCCTGGGGCTGGTGTGATGGTTGATTCACACGCGATGAACTTTGGGATTTACCCCCCCTGCCCCCCCGCAAGCGGGGGGGAGCAATATCCGCAACATGCCTCGCGCGGGAGCGATGAGATTTCGATAATTCCCGTTTTCCTGATTTCCGGTCCCCCCCGCTTGCGGGGGGGTAGGGGGGGTAAAACCTCCAACGTCGCAGGTATCCCGCATGAGCACTGATTTCCGACCCAGCGTCGTCATTCTTGGTTCCACCTCCGGCATCACCCGGGCCACGGCCCAGGCCTTTGCCGCGGCGGGCTACACCCTCGTGCTGGCGGCCCGCGATGACGAGGAAAACGCTATCCTCGCGGCGGATATCGCCGTGCGCCACGGTGTGCCCTGCCATGCGCTGCATTTCGACGCCGAAGACCTCCCCTCCCATGGAAAATTCGTTGAAGCCTGCGAGGCCGCCATCGGCACCAAGCCCACGGGCGTCGTGCTGGGCTATGGCTATATGGCCGAGCAGGAAAAGGCCCAGAAAAACATGGCCGACGTGCAGAAGATGATCTCGGTCAACCTCACCAGCGCCATTTCCATTCTGGAGGCCTTTGCGGCCGTCTTCGAACATCGCGGCTCCGGCTTCCTGGGCGTCCTTTCCTCCGTCGCAGGCGATCGGGGCAAACAGACAAACTACATCTACGGCGCCACCAAAGCGGGCCTCACCTGCTACCTCGAAGGGCTCCGCGTGCGTCTGGCCAAGTCCAACGTGACCGTCACCACGATTCAACCGGGCTTCGTAGACACGAAAATGACCTTCGGCCTGCCGCTGCCGGGCCCCCTCGTGGCCACACCGGCTCAGGCGGGCAAAGCTATTTTCAAAGCGGTCAGTACCGGAAAAGACGAGGCCTATGTGCCCTTCTTCTGGCGCTACATCATGCTGATCATCCGCAATATCCCCCGCCGCGTCTTCAAAAAGATGAGCATGTAATGGCCGAGACCAAGCACCCGCCCTTCATCGTGACCTGTATCGCGGCGATGCGTCCCTACCAGTGGACGAAAAACCTGCTGCTCTTTGCGGCCCTCGTCTTCGCCGGCGAACTTGGCCATCCGATCCAGGCCCTCGTGAGTCTGGCGGCCTTTGCCTCATTCTGTCTGGCCGCCAGCGCCACCTACGTCTTCAACGACCTCCTCGACATCGAAAGCGACCGCGAACACCCCAAGAAGCGCCACCGCCCCCTCGCCAGCGGCGCCATGAGCCCCGCCGCCGCGCGCGTGCTCCTGGTGTTGCTCTTTGGCGCGAGCCTCGTCATCGCCTGGAATATTCGCCAGGAATTTCTCGTGGCATTGCTCGGCTATGTGGTGCTCACGCTGGCCTATACCCTCAAGCTCAAGCATGTCATGATTGTGGACGTGCTCGCCATCGCCCTGGGCTTCGTGATTCGCGCCGTGGCCGGCGCCATTGCCCTGGACGTGCCCTTCTCCAACTGGCTCGTGGTGTGCACCCTCTTCCTGGCCACCTTCCTCGGCCTGAGCAAACGCCGCCAGGAAATCCTCCTGCTGGAGGAAGGCGCCCAGTCCCACCGGCAGGTACTGCAACATTACACCGTGCACTACCTCGATCAACTCATACTCATCATGGCGGGGGGCACCCTCATCACCTACACCATCTACACCTGCTCTCCCGAAGTGATCCAGCGCCTCGGCACCGACAAGCTCTACATCACACTGCCCTTTGTGGTCTATGGACTCTTCCGCTATCTTCACCTGATCCACCACGAGACCGGCGGCGGCGATCCCAGCAGCACCCTCATCAAAGATCGCCCCCTCGGCGCAACCGTCGTCCTGTGGGCCATCGCCTGCGCGGTGCTCATCTACCTCCCCAGGATTTGACCGGACTTTCGGGACCAACCCAAAGCCCGCCGCGCCACACGACCCACACGACCCGCACGACCCACACGACCCACACGACCCATACGACCCACACGACCCACACGACCCACACGACCCACACGACCCATAAGACCCATAAGACCCAATAGTGGAACCGCGCTCACGTAAAGCATACAATACGATCCCAATGTGGGAACCACAGACCAAAGAGAGCCCAAAGCGCAGTACAGGAGAGAGTTCGGATGGGGAATATGACCGGCGTGCTCAGCGAGGTGGACGTCACACGTGACGTGGGAGCAATCGTATTGGGGGGCGGTCGGGGGACTCGGCTTTATCCCCTGACCAAGGTGCGCGCCAAACCCGCGGTGCCCCTGTGCGGCCGATACCGGCTCGTGGACATTCCCCTCAGCAACTGCCTCAATTCCCAGATCAACAAGATCGCGGTCTTGACCCAGTACAACAGCCACTCCCTCAACCGCCACATCAACAACACCTACCGCTTCGACATGTTCAGCGGCGGCATGGTGGAAGTGCTGGCGGCCGAGCAGACCGATCTGGCCAGCGGCAATGAATGGTTCCAGGGCACGGCGGACGCCGTGCGGAAGCAGTTCGTTCATATCCTCGATCAGGGCGTGTCCCACTACGTCATCCTTTCCGGCGACCAGCTCTACCGCATGGATTACCGCGAACTCCTCGAAACCCACTTCAACAAGGGCGCGGACATCACCGTATCCGCCCTGCCCGTCAGCCGGGACGACGCCCACGCCTTCGGCGTGATGAAGGTGCTCAAGAGCGGGCGTATTCGCGAGTTTGTGGAAAAGCCCAATGATCCGGCCGTGCTTGACGGCCTGGTAACCCCCGAAAAAGTCTTTGAAGATTTCGGCCTGAACGGGGCGGGCAAACCCTACCTCGCCTCCATGGGCGTCTACGTCTTCAAAGCGGAAGTACTCGAAAAGCTCCTCATGGAGCATGTGGAATGGGTCGATTTCGGTCGCGAACTCATCCCCCACTCTCTGAGCACCCATCAGGTTTACGCCCACATGTTCTCGGGCTTCTGGGAAGACATCGGTACGGTCCGCTCCTTCTTCGACGTGAGCATGGCCATGACCACCGACGACGCCCCCTTCCAGTTGAACGGCCTCAAAGACCCCATCTATACCCACGCCCGCTGCCTGCCCGGTGTGCAGATTTCCGACGCGCACATCAAGAACGCCATCATCTGCGAGGGCAGCCGCGTCTCCAAAGCCACGATCAATAAGTGCATCGTCGGCATTCGCAGCATCATCCATCCCGGTGCGGTACTCGATCACGCCATCATGCTCGGCGCGGAGTCCTTCGACGCCGAGAATCCAGGCGACGGCGGTCCCAAGATCGGTATCGGTGAAAAGACCAACATCAGCCACGCCATCATCGACCACAACGCCCGCATTGGCAAGGGCGTGGTGATTAAAGGCTCGAAACGACTGAAAGACTATGACGGCGACGGCTATGCCATTCGCGACGGTATCGTGGTGGTGTTTAAGAACGCCGTTATTCCCGATGGCACACTCATCGGCGCGGTATAGCCCGCAGGCCGTGAGCCCGCCCCTTTTCAGACCGGAAGCGTAGCGCCATGAAGCCTGCGCTTCCGGTTTCATCTCTTTCGGTCGCCAGCCGCGCCCTCCCCCTCGGGCTGTGCCTGCTCGGCGCCCTGCTGCGCCTCTATGACCTCGGCGGCCAGAGCCTTTGGTATGACGAGACCGCCAGCCTCTACCTCGGTGCCCATGCCGACTCGGTCTCCGCACTCTTCGACCCGGCGTACACCGTCGAGCCCCCCCTGAACACGATCCTCACCGCCGGCTGGTCCTCCCTGGTCGATGGTCTTTTTCCGCTCGCCATCACCGACCCGCGCCATGACTTTCTCTTGCGCCTGTTGCCCTGCCTCTTCAGCATCCTGACCCTGCCCGTGGTCTACTTCCTCGCCCGCAGGCTCTTCCGCGACGAGCGGAGCGCCTGCCTGGCCCTGTTCTTCTTCGCCGTCGCCCCATTTCAGATCTACTATGCCCAGGAGCTCCGCGTCTACAGCCTGGTCGTGCTCTTCGCCCTGCTGGCCCTCTGGTTCATGGTCGAGGCCCTCGAAAATGGCCGCCTCACGGCGTGGGCCGGTCTGGTCTTCTCCCTCACATTGCTCATGTACGCCCACTTCATCACCATGTGGTATATCTTTGCGTTGAATCTGGCCTTCGTACTCCTGCTGCCCGGTTACAAACACCGATTCTGGTCCTGGACCGCCGCGAACGCACTGCTGATGCTCCTTATTGCCCCCATGCTCCAGCGCGCCTTCGCCATGCACGCCGAAGTGCAGGACATCGCCTATCCCTGGTATCCCAATCCCACCGGGAAAACCGTCCTCATCACCTTCAAGAACTTCTTCGCGGGCTACGGCCCGCGCGCCTGGGCCTACTGGCCCCTCTTTTTCCTGGGCCTGGGGCTCAACGCCGCCGCGTGGAAAGCGTGGCGCAACGACCGAACCACCCTCACCCTGCTGACCGCCCTCGTTTGGGTGCCCGTACTCGGCTGCGCCGTCCATTGGGGACTCAGTGACTTCTCCTTCTATGAGCACCGGCTCTTCATCGTTTCCGGGGCGGCCGCCATCCTTCTCGCCGCCCGAGGCGCCGCCCTCATGGGACGGCGGGGCCTGGCGCTCGCCGCCGCACTGATCGTGTTCACGATTCCCAGCCTCGCCGACGGCTACGGAGGCCGACTCCACCCCATCCCCATGCACCGCCTGGCCATGTGGGACAAGGTCGATTTCCGGAGCGTAGCCGTCCACCTGGAGCGCAACGCCGGGCCCGGTGATCGCCTCCTCTACGCGAGCCACTTCAGCGCCTACCCCATGACGCACTACTACGCCGGCGACCAGCTTCGCGTGGGCTGGTCCGAAGCCGACGAAGGGGAGTTCATCAAGACCATGGGCCACGCGGCCATTTTGCGCGCCCATGGCCTCATGCCCGTGCCCAGAGAAGAGGCCGTGGCGGACGCCGAACGGATCTGGTTCCTCCGCACCGAGGGCACCACCTTTGAATGGCGACCCACGACGGATCGAATCGTCGGCTGGCTCGACACCCACTTCGAAAACCGGCAGACGCTGCGTTGGAAGGGCGTCGTGCTGACCCTGTATATCCCCCGTTCCAGATCCTGAAATGCAAAAGGCTTGACTTCACCGGTCAAACGTGGTTCAATACTGCTGAATATCAATTCAGTTCAACCCTGATTGACGGGAGTGGAAGCATGGCCAAGGATCTTACAAAACGCCAGCGGGATATTTTGGACTACATCATCGACTGTGTCCGCGACCGCGGCATGCCGCCGACGATTGCCGAGATCGGTGAGGAATTCGGAATTACCTCCACCAATGGCGTGAATGACCATCTGGTCGCCCTGGAGAAAAAGGGCTTCATCGAGCGCTCCTCGAAAGCCCGGGGTATCATCATTACCGAAAAGGCCGCCTTCGGACTCTACCAGAGCGATGTGGGCGTGCTGCCCCTCGTCGGCCAGGTCGCCGCCGGTCTGCCCATTCTCGCTCAGGAAAATATCGAGGGCCACGTGCCCGTCGACGCCAAACTCGCCCAGCGCAACGCGTTCTGCCTGCGCGTACGCGGGGACAGCATGATCGAGGACGGAATCCTCGATGGCGATATTATTATCGTGGATCAGGGCAAGCAGGCCCGTCCGGGCGATGTGGTCGTGGCGCTGGTGGAAGATGAAGCCACCGTGAAGCACTACTACCCCCGCGGCGCCACGGTGGAACTTCGCCCGGCCAACGCCGCCATGGAAACCATGCTCTTTCCCGCCCGGAGTGTGAGCCTCCAGGGGGTCGTCGTGGCCCTCCAGCGTTCTCTGAACTAAGCAACGTCCCTATAATTTCGGCATTTACAGCCCGTCCCCGTGTGCAACGGCGGCGGGCTTCTGTTTTCCTGGAGATAAGGGGGCCTCGCCCACCCTGAGGTGGCGGAGGGCGGGTCGAGCGCGCCTCGCGCCACCTGGGAGGAGGGGGAGTCCGGTGTGGTCAGCAACAGAACTCCCGAGGGAAGAGAGTTATGGATGTATTGGATCCATGTCCCAATGGTACCGCATTTTTTTAAAAACGTCAAGTCATATTTTCTCTTTTCCGTAAAAAAGTACCCGCCGCGCCGGCCTCATGCCGCAACGCGCCCGCACGGGTCGCGACCACGCGACCCGGAATGCTACTATGGGAGACTGCGCCGCGCGCGCATCCAGGCCCAGCTTCTCAACGACAGGACCATCCATGCCCGGCTACTACCGCAGTCCCACGCTCCACGGCGACACCCTGGTTTTTTGCTCCGAAGACGACCTCTGGCAGGTCCCGGTGACGGGGGGCGTCGCCCGGCGCCTGACGGCCAGCCTTGGCGCGCTGGCCACGCCCCACTTTTCACCCGACGGCCGGTGGATCGCTTTCAGCGGCCGCGAAGAAGGCGCCTGGGAAGTCTATGTGATGCCGGCGACGGGCGGCGCGGCCACCCGGCTGACCCACCAGGGAGCCACGGCCCAGGTGAGTGGCTGGACGCCCGACGGAAAATTCATTCAATATTCGACCGACGCGGCGGCCCCCTTTGCCCGCACACGTCAACTCTGGGAGATTGCACGCCAGGGCGGTCAGCCCCGCCTCTTGCCCTGGGGCATTGCAAGTCACCTGAGCCATGGACCGGGCAAAGCGCTGGTGCTGGGCCGCAACACGGGGGATCCCGCGCGGTGGAAGCGCTATCGGGGCGGCACCGCGGGTCAACTCTGGGTGGATGAAAAAGGCACGGGGCGCTTCGCGCGGATTGTGCCGGGCGAGGGCAACGTGACGGCGCCGATGTGGCTGGGCCGGCGCATCTACTTCCTGTCCGACCACGAAGGGGTCGGCAATCTGTACAGTTGCACGCCCGCCGGTAAAGATCTGAAACGACACACCCATCACAACGACTTTTACGCACGTGGCGCGTCGAGCGATGGACGGCGCGTCGTGTACCACGCGGGCGGCGACTGCTTCCTGTTCGATCCCGGCACGGGCCTGTCTTCCCGAATTCCCATCGATATTCAGAGTCCCCGGGTGCAGCGCAACCGCCGCTTCGTCGCGGCGGAGAAGTACTTGCAGGGCTGCCAGCTCCGGCCCGACGGCAAAGCCCTGGCCGTGACGGCGCGGGGCAAACTTTTCGCCATGAGCAACTGGGAAGGCCCGGTGCTTCCCCTTGCTCATGAGACGGCGGCCCGCGCACGGCTGGCCACCTGGATGAACGATGGAAAGCGAATTGTTTTCGTATCCGACAGCACCGGGGAAGAATTGCTGGCCATCACCGACGCCACGGGCGCCAAGGGACCGCGACTGCTCAAGAAGATCGCCATCGGCCATGCCATGGGACTCGCTCTTTCGCCCAAAGCGGATCTGGCGGCCATACAAAATCATCGCTTTGAATTGATCCTGGCCGACCTGGGCAAAGGGACCGGCAAGACCATCGACAAGAGCGATTTTGGGCCCATCAACGGCCTCGCGTGGTCGCCCGATGGCCAGTGGCTGGCCTACTCCTTCGCGGGCACATCGCGCACCCGGGTCATCCGCCTCTATCACGTGAGCACCGGCAAGAAGCACGACGCCACCCATGCCGAGTTTTACGACATGGCGCCCGCCTGGGACCCGGAGGGCAAATATCTCTACTTCCTCTCGTACCGCGCCTACAACCCGGTCTACGACGCCCTCCACTTCGATCTGGGCTTCCCCAAGGCCATGCAATTGATGCTGCTGCCCCTCCAGGCCGACCTGCCCAATCCCTTCGTCCCCCGCGCCGAAGAGCAGGCCGCGGCCCCGAAGGAGGACGAGAAAAAGGAAGACAAAGACAAGAAGAAGGACAACAAGACCGCTCCGCTCAAGGTGGAAACGGCGGGCATCGCCGGTCGCGTCGTGGCCTTTCCCCGGCCCGCCGGGCGCTTCGGCGGCATCGCGGGCATCAAGGGTAAAGTGCTCTACAGCGAATATCCCGTGGACAGCACGGGCGCTTCGCCCGACGCGGGCAAGGGCTCTCTCAGCGTGTTCGACTTCACGTCGATGAAGGAAGAGTCCATCATCACGGGCCTCGACAGTTTTCAAATCTCACGGGACGGTGGCACCCTCCTCTACCGGTCCGGGAAAAAGCTTCGCGTACTTAAGGCGGGCGACAAGCCGAACGACACCAAGGCCAGCGGTATTGTCCGCGATGGCGGGCGCGCCACGGGCTGGATCGATCTGGATCGCGTGAAAGTGGCGGTGGACCCGCCGGCGGAATGGCGCCAGATGTATCGCGAGGCCTGGCGGCTCCAACGGGAGTACTTCTGGGATTCCAACATGTCCGGCGTGGACTGGCGGCGGGTGTTCAAGCGCTACGAACCCCTGCTGGACCGGGTGAGTTGCCGCAGCGAACTCTCCGATTTGCTCTGGGAAATGCAGGGCGAACTGGGCACGTCCCACGCCTACGAGATCGGCGGCGACTATCGGCTCGCCCCCCACGTGGCCCAGGGCAAACTGGGTGCGGATCTCGCCTGGGATGCAAAGAAGAAAGCCTATCGCCTCCAGTCCATCGTCGCGGGGGACTGCTGGGACGAAGACTGCCACTCGCCCCTGCTGGCGCCCGGCAAGGGCATCACCGAAGGCGACTGGATCACGGCGGTCAACGGCGCCGCGCTGACGCCGGCCTATACGCCGGGGCATGCCCTGGCCAATCTGGCCGGTCAGGAAGTGGCCCTGACGGTGCTGGGCCGGAAAGGTCCCGAACGCACCGTAGTCATCCGAACCTTGCGCGGCGAGATGAATCTGCGCTACCGCGCCTGGGTCAACCGCAACCGGGAAGAAGTGCACCGCCGGAGCAAGGGCCAGGTGGGGTATGTCCACATTCCCGATATGGGCACCCGGGGTTACGCGGAATTTCACCGGGGCTGGCTGCCGGAACTGCACTATCCCGCGCTGATTATCGACGTGCGCTTCAACGGCGGCGGCCACGTATCCCAGTTGCTGCTGGAGAAACTCGCCCGCAAACGACTGGGCTACGATGTGCCCCGATGGCATGCGCCCGAGGCCTATCCCCGCGAGTCCGTCATGGGACCCCTCGTCGCCCTGACCAATGAATACGCGGGATCCGACGGCGATATCTTCTCCCACTGCTTTAAGCGGATGAACCTGGGCCCGCTCATCGGCACGCGGACCTGGGGCGGTGTGATCGGCATCAGCCCGCGCATGGAGCTCGTGGACGGCAGCGTGACCACCCAGCCGGAGTTTTCCTTCTGGTTCGACGACGTGGAGTGGGGCGTGGAGAACTACGGCACGGAGCCGGACGTGGAAGTGTACATTACGCCGCAGGATTACAAGGCGGGGAAAGATACCCAGTTGGAAGCGGGCCTGGAAACCATCCTGCGCCTGCTGAAGTCCAACCCGCCGGTGCTGCCGCCCTTCCACAAGCGACCGGCGCGGAACCTGCCGAAGTTCGAATAGCGATGATAGGACTGATTTGACGGATAGGACCGATAGCGCAAATCCGTCCTATCCGACTTATCCGTCCTATCTCTCACCCCATTGAAGCAAAACCGGGCCACCAGCTATGCTATGGCCCTTATCCGTTGCAGTTAACGACGTCCAAAAAAGGGGCGCGCCCGCGCCCGGAAGTGAGAACCCATGGGAATTCTGGCAATCAACGGTGGCAATCCGGTCACCACGCAAACCAAAAACTGGGCCTCCTGGCCCGTGAGCGACGAGTCCGACGCGAAACTGCTGGCCGAGATCACGCGGCGCAACAAGTGGTCCTACGACGGACCCACCGAGTGGGAGTTCGCCCAGAAATTCACCGCCTATCAGAAGGCCAAGTTCGGCCTGTGCTGCGCCAACGGCACGGTGGGCATCCAGCTCGCGCTGGAAGCCCTCGGTATCGGCGCCTTCGATGAAGTCATCGTGCCCGGCATGACTTGGCAGGCAACCGCGGCGGCCTGTGTGGACGTGAACGCCGTCCCCATCCTGGCGGACGTGGAGCCCGACACGTGGAATCTGGATCTGGCCCACGTGGAATCGCTGATCACAAAGAAGACCCGCGCCGTCATCGTGGTGCACCTCTACGGCGCCGTGACCGACATTACGAAACTTGTACAACTCTGCAAGAAGCACAAGCTCTTCCTCATCGAGGATTGCGCCCACCAGCACGGCACCTTCTGGAAGGGCCAGGGCGTGGGCAGCTTCGGCGACGCCGCCTCCTTCAGCTTCCAGGAGTCCAAGGTCATGTCCTCCGGCGAGGGTGGCTTCAACATGTGCAAGACGAAGGAGATGTTCTACAAGCTCTACAGCCTGCGCAACTGCGGCCGCCCCTATGAGGCGGATCCCGTGGTCTACGGCCTGAAGAAGCCCGCCGATCTCTCCACCACCCTCCAGTCGGGCAACTATCGCCTCACCGAATGGCAGGCGGGAATCCTTCTCGGCGCCCTGGGCCGTCTTGATCAGCAGGTCAAGGAGCGGGACGCCAACGCGATCTACCTGAACAGCCAACTGGCGGAGATCCCCGGCGTGCTGCCCATGCGCCGCCGCAAGGAAGTGACCCAGCAGAGCTACTTCAATTTCAGCTTCCGCCTGGACACGAAAGCGCTGAAGGTAAACAACAGCCAGTTCATCGCCGCGCTGAACGCCGAACTGAGCACAAAGGGCTTCGACCGGCCCTATCAGCCCCTGAATCAGTGCATGCTCTACAAGCCGACCACGAAGTTCCGCCACAAACTGGACAAGGAATACTTCAAGGCCATCGACCCGAAACGCCACAAGATTCCCGTCTGCACCGAAGCCCACACGAACTCGGGTGTGGTGATTCACCACCGCCTGCTGATGAACACGCAAAAAGAGATGGACATCGTCGCCGCCGCCGTTCGCAAAGTGGTGGAAAACGTCGGCGAGCTTCAGGCCCCCCCGAAAAAACGGAAGTAGGTCTCCAACCATCGAAAACAAGACCGCCCCTGGATCCATCCAGGGGCGGCTTTTTTGTTGAGCGGCAAGCAAAAAAGCAGGCGAGACCCCGAACCATAGAATCCATACGACCCCTGAGACCCATTAGTAACACCGCCCCCGTGTCAGGCCCCCGCGGCGGGCTGCTTGCCCCGGTGCACCAGGGCATCGAAGCGGGGGTCTTCCCGCAGGCCCGCAAAGTCCCCATCGTTCATGGCCTCCAGACGGAGCGCGTCGGACAACTTGAAAGCTTCCGTCAAATTCGCCAGGGCCTCGTCCGTACGCCCATTGAGGGCATAGAGACAGGCCAGGTTGTAGTAGGGCTTCGGGTGACCGGGAAAGCTCTCGATGGCCCGGTGAAAATAGACCTCGGCTTCGTCGTAACGCTTCAAGTCCACCAGCAGGTTCGCGTAGTTGTTCAGCGGCGAAATGTCGCCCGGCATATAGCGCAGGGCGAGCTCGGATTGGACCAGAGCCTCCTCATACTTGCCTTCCGCGCGAAGGATAATGGCCAGGATGCCGTAGGGCCGGCCCCATTCGGGTTCCAGAGCGATCGCCTTCTGGAGGGTGGCCTTGGCCTCCTCCACCCGGTCGAAACTGTAACGCCCCAGGAGGTTGCCCAGACTGGCATAGGGCCAGCTCCATTCCGGCGCGAGTGCGATGGCCTTCTTAAAGTAGCCCTCCGCCGAGTGATAATTCTGCTCCCGCTCATATTGGCACCCCAGGAGGTACGCCCCTTCGGCCGTGTTGTTCATGCCGCTGCCCGCGTACACCGCCGCGATCCGGATCGCCTCCTGGGTATCCGCGCGAAGGGCGTTCACATCGGCGTGGAGCAGGCTCAGGGCCCGATCCGTCACGACCTCGGGGGATTCCAGCCCCCCCGGCCCCCGGGCGGTCGTCTGGCGCGATACATACACGAGTGAGGCGATCAGCGCTACCACAAGGGCTATCCGCCACAGTACCAGATGATGTTTCATGATTCGCTCAAAATCCTGTGCTGGTACCTTGCCCCGGCCGCGGCGTACCCGGGCACCCGAGTGTCCGCCGCCGCGCATGCCGCCTTTGATCTCGATTTCGCTCCATTCTCGTACGGCTATTGTAGCATGAGAATCGTGTTGGGTTGCGTTTTGGGGTTGCCGGACGGTATTCTTTGGGCCACCCCGCAATCGGACCCTCGGGGGGATCCGCGCGCATCTACGGCCCGCCTGCCGTTTTCCCGCGTTCATCCGGTCTGGATCCCCACATCCAGGGCCCGATCCACGTGCCGGCGCGCGCCCCGCAACTGGTGCCCGTCCGTGCCGAACCTGCTGCAATGGATGCGGCAGCACCGAACTGAGAGAGTGGAAGAGCCATGGAAGTCATCATCCGGAAAACCGAGGAAGAGGCCGCACAGTTGACGGCGGACCTGATCGCCCAGGCGCTGATCGCCAACCCGCGACTGGTGCTGGGTCTGGCCACGGGCCGCACCATGGAAGGGCTTTACGCCCGGCTGGTCAAGAAACATCGGGAGGACGGACTGGACTTCGCCGCCGCAACGACCTTCAACCTTGACGAATATATCGGCCTGGCCCCGGAGAATCCCAATTCCTACCGGAGCTACATGAACCACCATCTCTTTGACCATATCAACATTCCCAAAGCCAGCACCTACCTCCCCAACGGCACCGCGCCGGACCTGGACAAGGAGTGCGAGGACTATGAACGGCGGATTGAGGCGAGCAATGGCATCGATCTCCAGTTGCTGGGTATCGGCAGCACGGGCCACATCGGATTCAACGAACCCCTCTCCGCCCTGCGCAGCCGCACCCGCTGCAAGGCCCTGACGCCCGGCACCATCGCCCAGAACGCGCCCCTCTTCGACAAGCCCGAAGACATGCCCCGTCGCGCCATGACCATGGGCGTGGGAACCATCCTCGATTCCCGCCGCTGCATCATGCTGGTGACCGGCGCCGCCAAGGCCGACATCGTCTCCAAGGCGGTGGAAGGCCCCATCACCTCCATGATCTCGGCGTCGGCGCTGCAGCTTCACCCCAAGTGCACGGTCATCGTGGACGAAGCCGCCTCGGCCAAGCTGGAAAACCGGGGCTACTACGACTGGATCTTCCAGAACGAGCCGGAGTGGGCGCCCTACCGCTGAAGCGCTCCGGACACCGCCCGCATGGGTTGACATTTGAGCAGGAAGTAACACACCACGCATGTGCGTGGTGTGTTTTCATATGGGAGATGGCGTCGTTCCACGCCGCCACATGACGGGAGAGAGTCGATGATCAGCGTAATGAGTCGGGCTGGAAAAATGCGTTTTCAATGGTTGTTCGCGGGCGTGTTCGCGGCCATCGTACTGGCCCCCGTGGCGCAGGCCCGGGAATGGAAGACCTATGAGAGCAAGAAGTTTGGCTATTCTCTGAAGATCCCCGCGGAGTTCACCATTCAGTCGGAGGATACGACCACGAGCTGGATCTTTCAGCCGGGCAGCGCGCCCGCTGCGGAAAAGCCCGCCGATCAACCCGCCGAAAAGAAGAAGAAATCGCTCGGGGCCAAATTGAAAGGCATCGCACAGGATGCGACTCAGGGCGGCGCGGGCGGGACTGCGGAAAGCGGTGGGGCAACTGGCGGTGGCCTGGAGAGCGCCCTCAGCATCCATGTCACCTGGACCTGGATGCCCGATGTGGCCCCGGAAACCCTCTACAAGGCCAACATGGATTCGGTCAAGCAGGACATCAGTTCGCCCGCTCCAAAATATACCGATCCCCAGGTGTTCTCGAAGAAAGCCGGCTACGCCTATGAGGGCAATGCCTTCTGGTACAAGGAAGTGGCCAAGACCAAACCCGACGAGATCCACCGCTGGCTTATCGGCGCGTATGGCAACAAGAGCAACTACGGCGTGATTCTGGGCGGCGTTCAGGGACAGTTTGAAGAGTGGGGCCCCGTGTTCGAGGAAATCGTGAAGAGCTTCAAGCTCATACCCATCGAAAAGCAGTAGCCCGCTCTGGGAAATTCACTTGAGACGGCCAGTGTCCCGCCGGGATGCTGGCCGTTTTTCTTGGGCGCTATCGAAGCACCCGGCCCCGCAGCCGTTCGAATCCTTTCCAGAACTTGCCCAGCTCCGACGCGGCCTCTTCCGGAATCTGTAGGGTGGAATAGCTGCCCGCCACATAGAGATGGGTCAGCGTATCGGCCTCCGGGCCGATCTCCGCGATCGGCTCGGGCAGGCGCGCCAGGTACTCGAAGGGCGTCTCGCCTTCTTCTCGCGGCACGCCCAAATCGTAGGCCAGCGCGCAGAGGGCATCGTAGCTGTACTGGATCTTTTCGAGCAGCGACCCCTGTCCGCGAAGCGGATTCTGATAGCGCGTACACGTGGCAATATCGCGGTCCACCTTGACCCGCGGCCGCCGCGGCTTGCGCCTTGGCACGTAGGTCAGCCTGCGGAAGAAGCGCGCAAGCCGGTCGAAGAATCCGGCCCGCTGGCCCGCCGCCCGTCCGAAGTAGTGGGCTGCCGCCTGAACCAGGACGTAAAGGAAGAACAGCCCCATCAGCGCCAGGGCGCCGTAGGCCAGCCACTTCAGCGCGGGCGCCGCGTCCATCAGTTCGTTCATGGGAATTTGGGTTGCGGGCGGTGTGCCGCTTGACCCGGAAGATTCCTGTCCGGTGGACTGTTCCGGGCTTTTCTCTACGGACTGCGATTGCTGCGGATCCTCGGCACCGGATCGGGGATTTTCCTGTTGTCCTTGTTGTCCTTGTTGTCCTTGTTGTCCTTGTTGTCCTTGTTGTCCCTGTTGTCCCTGTTGTCCCTGTTGTCCCTGTTGTCCCTGTTGTCCCTGTTGTCCTTGTTGGCCCTGTTGTCCTTGTTGTCCTTGTTGTCCCGGCTGGCGGATCTCACTCGACTGACCTTCCCGACCTTCGGGGCCCAGTTCGCCCTGCTGACCGTGCTCGGTACTCGCTTCGCTCCACCGCTGATACTCGTGGTAGTCGTACTTCGTCGAGATTGTTCGCCCCGATTCGTCCACCTGACGCGCCGCCCCATGCCAGGCCTCCGGCTTCGCCGGCACAGGCCCCCAGAGCCCCAGGATAAGCACCAGCCCCACCATCAGGCTGCCCAGACCAAGCCAGAAGGCCGCGATACTCGTGGGAAAGGTGATGGCCCGGCGCTGGCAATAGACGCGAAGGCCCCGGTAACTCGACAGCATGAGCAAGAGCAACATGGCAACCGTGTAAACGCCCACGTAGACGCTCCCCGCCGATTCCATGAGGGAGCCGCCCTGGGGCAGAAGACGCTGGCCGATGGCGAGGAGGATCATGATGGGAATGGCCAGATAGAAGAGTGAATTGGCGGGGTGCTTGCGCGGGAGACGTCCCTTGCCGATCTCCGGCTCGGCAGAGACCTCGGCGGGCGGGGCCTTGCGCAGCCAGCCGCCCCGCAGGATACCCACCTCGCCATAGCGCGCGCTGGCATCCACACAGCAATCCCGCGTGAGCCGGTCGGTCACTTTCCAGAGGATGGCCACGACACTGATGTTGAAGCAGAGCGAGGGCAGCATGCTGGTCATCACGCCCCCGGCCAGTCCGCCGCCCCGGAGCTGAGTCACCACGGTGAACATGCCCACGGCGAAAATCATACCCACGAGGTAAACCCCGGAATCCGTCGCCTCCCGATCCGCCCGCAGCCGATTGAGGGCCACAATGCCCATCACAAAGAAAAAGGCGAAGGCCCGCATATTGATATCGAGCCGCTCGGTGTAGATGAAGCGGATATCGAGAAGAAACCAGGCGACGGCAAGCATCATGCAGAAAATCATGAGCGGGATAAGAAGATCCACCGCCCGATCCGCCAGGCTGCGCTCCTCTTCAACTTCAGGGCGTGGCGCACCCTCGGGCAGGGCCGGCGGCGCGGCAAACTCCCGGCGGAGGGAGTGGAGGTCCAGGGGGATGTGATCGCCGCGCTTGTCCATGGGGAATCGAATCCGAGAGGTGGCAATGGGTACCGGGATGTTGTAGCAGCTTTGCGGAGGGGAAGTCGAGAGGAGAGAGAATGGGCCTTATGGGTCGTATGAGTCTTATGGGTCGCTATGATCGACCAGCCACTAACCACCACCATACGAACCCATAAGACCCATACGACCCATAAGGCCCATTTCTTCCCGACCCCTCCAGACTCCAGACTCCAGGTTAACTTCGCGTATAATACCCCCCGACCCCGCAACCCAGGCCCTGAACCGGAATCCTCCCCCATGCCCCTACCCACCACCGACCCGCGACTTACCCAGACGCTGCGGATGATCGAGATCTACTGCAGCGTCCAGGGCGAAAGCACCTGGGCGGGGCTGCCGTGCGTATTCATCCGCCTGGCCCGCTGCAACCTGCGCTGTCGCTGGTGCGACACCACCTACAGCTTCCACGGCGGCGAGAAGCAGACCCTGGAGGAAATCCTCCGTGCTACGCTGGCCTTCGGCGTGCCCCTGGTGGAGCTGACCGGCGGCGAGCCGCTGGCCCAGAAGGAATGTGTGCCCCTGGCGGAGTTGCTGCTGGAGGCGGGCTGCACGGTGCTGATCGAGACGAGCGGCTCCCTGCCCATCAACACCCTGCCCGACCCCGTGGTACGCATCATGGATCTGAAATGTCCCGACAGCGGCATGGAACGTTTCAACGACTGGACCAACATCCCCCATTTGAGGGCGGATCGCGACGAGGTCAAGTTCGTCATCGCCAGCCGGCGGGATTACGAATGGAGCCGGGACACCGTCCGGCGTTATAATCTCACCCAATGCTGCAGGGCGGTGCTCTTTTCCCCCGTGTTCGGAGAGGTTGATCCGAAAGACATCGTCACCTGGATGCTCGAAGACGGGCTGAACGCGGTCCGCTTTCAATTGCAGATGCACAAATTCATCTGGCCGCCGAACGAACGCGGCGTCTAATCACGGCCCGTTAAGGAAGTCCCTTGGAAGCCCATTTAACGAAAATCGCCTATGTGGAAGCGGCCCACCGCAACCCGAAGGGCAACGAGAAACAGCAGCGCCTCCACGGCCACAGCTACAAAGTGGAGATCCTGGCCAAAGGCGGACTCGACCCGGAAATTGGCTGGATCGTGGACTATTCGGCCCTCAAACGCCTCTTCCGTCCCCTCTACGATCAGCTCGATCATGCCTGTCTGAATGATATCCCCGGCCTGGAGAACGACACGACCGTCCCCGCGCTGGAGCGCTGGATCGACGCCCACCTGTCGCCCAAACCGGCCTGGTATGACGGGGTGCGCGTTTCCATCGACGGCGACCTGGACTTCGTGCCGCGCCGGCTGCCCGCCATCCCCTTTGAAAATCTGCCGGAACGGGTCATCTTCAGCTTCGAAGCGGCCCAGTCCCTGCCCCAGTTGCCCTCGACCCACCCGTGCAATTGCATCCACGGCCACAGCTATCGCTTCGAAGTGGGAACAAAAAATCTCGACGCACTGGAGCCGCACCTCCGCGCGATCTACGACGAGCTGGATCACACCTACCTTAACGAAGTGCCCGGCCTGGAATGGGCCACCTGCGAGCGCATCTGCAAGTGGGTCTGGGATCGTCTGGTCGCGGCGGGTGAAGAACCGACCGTGGTGGTGGTGCAGGAAACCTATACCGCGCGGTGTATTTACTACGGCGGCTGAGCCGGACGCCCCCGCGGTGGACCGTGTGCAATCGCCGCGGCGAATCCACTTTGTCCATTATCCCGAAGGAATCCCAATGGAAAACCCCACGCCCGCCAAAGATCAATTCAAGGCGCTCGACAAGTCCCTGCCCTTCAAAGGACAGGAGGCCATCGAAGATCACCTGCTCGAATGTTTCCCCTACGAGTACGCGGACAAACCCCACGGCCAGGCCATGTGTATCGAGACGGAAACCGACGAGTTCACCTCGGTATGCCCGTTTTCCGGTCTGCCCGACTTCGCCGTGGTCAACATCCGCTATGTGCCCGGCGAGCATTGCCTGGAATTGCGCTCCCTTAAATACTATCTCCTTTCGTATCGCGATGTGGGCATCTGGTACGAGCACCTGGTCAACCGCATGCTCGAAGATCTCGTGAAGGCCTGCGCGCCCCGCTCCATGACCATCACCATCACGTGCAACCCCCGCGGCGGCCTCTCCAGCACGGTGACGGCGTCGTATGACCGCGCGAGCATGGGGCCCATGACCTGATCCTTTTCCGGGGCATGGGAAGAATCCGCTATACTGAGCGCGCACTGCCATTGGAGGACTACCGTGCGGGACTGGGCCCACAGACGGCGTATTCGCCTTTTGAGATGGAGTCTGACCACGTGGGCAATGATCCTGCTGGCTCTGGCCGGGCGGGCGGAAACGGCAATGGAGTTCCGGGTGTACACCATGCCGGGTGGCGCGCCGGTGGCGCCGGTCAACGGTATGCTCGCGGACCGGGAGGGCGCGGTCTGGATCGCCACCTGGGGTGAGGGCCTCCACCGAATCCATGGCACGGAGTGGCGCACCTACACCGAGGCCGACGGTCTGCCGGATGACTGGATTCATTCCATCACCGAGTCGCCTGGGGGCGGCGTCTGGATTGGCACGGGCGAGGGCCTGGCGCTGGTGCGGGATGATCGGGTCTTCCCCCTGACCCCGCGCGATCTGGACCTCTTGACCACGGGCGACGTCTCGCACGTCCGCGAGTTGGCCAACGGCCAGATCTTGACGGGAACCGTCGATGGGACGCTCTTGCTGCGAGATCCCGTGGGCACCCTGCCCGCCGATCTGGCAATGGGCTGGCGCGCCATTGCCATGCCCGAAACAAGCCGCGGCCACGAGCTGGTGGACGTGGTTGAGGTGGAGCCCGACAACTACCTGCTCTCTCTCGCCTGGGGCGGACTTGGCTGGCTGCGCCAGGGCGTGTGGACACCCGACGCCCAATTGGGAAACCTCCAGTACCATGTGCTGCACGAAACGCGCAAGACGAACGAGCGGGAAGTGTGGGCGGTGGAACGGGACGGGGGCCAGGGCTATCGCCTGGGTGGAGGCGTCTGGACGCCGCAGGAACAATATCCACCCAGCGTCAATGACCTGCTGGACCTCGATACGGGAGAATTGCTGGTCGCCACCCATTCCGGGCTCTTCCTCCGCGGGGACGCCGGCTGGCGGCCCTGGGCCCTGGACCCCGCGTTCGGCGAGCCTGAATTGAGCTGCGTCGCCACGACCCTCGACGGCGCCGTCTGGGCCGGCGGACGTGAGGGGCTCATTCGGGCCACGCCGCCCACTTGGCTTGCCCTTGAACAGCCCGATGGGCCTTCCGTACTGCTGCCCCGCGCGCAGCGGAACGACCCGATACGGGCCATGAACTTCGCGGGAACGATCTTTGCCCCGGAGGGCGCGAGCTGGGTGCCCCGATGCGCGTTGAATCCCTGGAAGGAAGGCGACGTGACGCTGGATGATTCCACCTGGCTGGGCGACGGGCGCCTCTGGGTCGAATCGGACGGCGGCCTCCGGTGGACCATGGTGGCGAACGGAATGCTTCACACCATTTACCGGGGGGAATTGAGCATCTACTCGCTGGACATGGGCGAGCGCACCGAGCTCCGGACCCTTCCACCCACGGATCCCACCCTGGAGCGCTTCACGGTGACGGCCGGCGGCAGCTTGATCTACATGGCGATGGAAGGCGCTTTCCGCCTCGAGGACGGCGCCTGGACCCCCTTTCCCACCGCGCCGGGTTACAAACAGAAGCAGGTATTCGCCCTCGTAGAAACCGAGCCGGGCGTCTTCTGGGCCGGTGTGCGCGGCGGGATAGAGCGCTGGATCGGCGAATCCATCCAGTCCTTCGGCGCGGCCGACGGGGTGGAGCCGGAAGACGATGTTCATGCCATTGTCCAGACGCGCGGGGGCGATCTCTGGTTTGGCAGCATGGGAGCCGGCATCTACCGCTACGATGGGAAGCGATTCGAGCACTTCACCAAGGCCGATGGACTTCGCAGCAATTCGGTCCGGGGCATTCGCGAAAACCGCGATGGCACAATTTGGATTGCCAACCGGGGCACGGGCCTGTCGGCGCTGCGGGGTGGACGCTGGGTCCACTATGGCCTGGAGCACGGCCTGCCCCACGCACCCGCCCTCACGATGGCCGAGACCGACGAGGGCGTCTTATGGGTCAGCTCCCAGACCCAGGGGCTCTTCCGGTACCGCCCGGATCGCGAAGCGCCGGAGACGGAGATTGTGGTGGGGCCCGCCCAGGTCGAGGCCCATGGTATCGGCGTATTCTCCTTCGCCGGGCGCGATGCCTGGAATCAGACCCCGATCCGCGACCTCCACTTTTCCTGGCGGGTACTGCCCGCCGGGGGCGATGGGGGCGCGGCATGGTCCCCCTTTTCCACGGATACGACCATAGTCACCGGTACGCTGGAACACGGGCCCTACCAGTTCGAGGTGCGCGCCTCGGATGAAAACGGCAACGTCGATCCCACGCCGGCAACCCGTTCGTTTGCCGTGCTGCCGCCCGTCTGGATGAAACCCGGCTTCTTTCTGCCGGTCTTCCTGTCCATCGTGCTGGCCGCCGTGGCGCTCCTGTTCCAGTGGTTCAGCCGCAAGGCCCTGTTGCGTTCCGAAGCCGCGCTGCTCTCGGAGGTGGAAATACGAAAACGCACCGAGGCGCTTCTGGAGCGGCACAGTGAAAATCTGGAGGAGCTGGTGGAAGAGCGCACCCGCGTCCTCGCTCAGGTGCAGGAGGAACTCATTCGCAAGGAACGCCTGGCCACACTGGGCCAACTTACCGCAACCGTGAGCCACGAACTCCGCAATCCCCTGGGAACCATCCAGAGCTCGCTCTTCATGATCGAAAAGCGCGTCCGCGGCATGGGGCTCAACCTCGAATCCGCCCTCGACCGCACCGCCCGCAGCGTAAAGCGCTGCGACCGGATTATTGAGGAGCTCCTCGACTTCACCCGCGCCGGCGAACTTTCCCCCCAGTCCGCCCAGGTGGACCCCTGGCTGAGGGAGGCCCTCGACGATATCGGCGCTCCGGAAGAGACGCGGCTCGTGCTCGAACTCAATTGCCCCGCATGGGTTCGCATTGATCGGGAGCTCATGCGCCGCGTGCTCATCAACCTGCTGGACAACGCGGTGCAGGCGATGAACGAGGCCGAAAGCACGGAGCGCGTCATCCGGGTGCGCTCCCTGGAGCGGGACGGGCGGGCCGAGATCTACGTGGAGGATTCGGGGCCCGGTCTTCCCGAAGACGTGCTGGAGCGCATATTCGAGCCCCTATTCTCCACCAAGAACTTTGGTGTGGGCCTCGGCACCAGCATCGTGCGAAATATCATGATGCGCCACAACGGCGGGATCGAATACACGAATCGAGAAGACAAGCCAGGCACCCGGGTGCTCATCTGGCTGCCGAGTTCAGTTGACAGTTGACAGTTGACAGTGGACAGTGGACAGTTGACAGTTGACAGTGGACAGTGGACAGTGGACAATTGACAATTGACAATTGACAGTGGACAGTGGACAGTGGACAGTGACTGCCCAGTTCACCGCCACACCATACGACCCATACGAATACGACCCATACGACCCATACGACCCATACGACCCATACGACCCATAAGACCCATACGACCCATAAGACCCATAAGACCCATACGTCCCTTTCCCCCCCGAGCGGGCGTTCACGGCCCCCGATCACAAATACGAAACGGGGTCCGCAATCCCATTCGCCTTGAAGGCGTTCAGCCGCTCCACGCAGGTGGGGCAGGTGCCGCAGGCGCTTTCACCGCCGCGATAGCAGCTCCAGGTCTGGGTGAAGTCCACCCGGAGTTCCAGACCCAACCCCACGGTTTCCGCCTTGGACTTCACCACGAAGGGGGCATGTATCGTCACCGGCCGCTTGCGGTTCAGGCCCAGCACCTCGTTCATACGTTTCAGGAAATCCCGGGTGCAATCCCAGTAGCCATACTCGTCCTGGGCCTGGGCGCCATAGTAAACATCCGCAATTCCGTGGGCCTCGGCATAGGCCGCCGCCATGGACAGCAGCATCATGTTCCGGTTGGGCACGTAGGTCGGGGGCTGCTGCAGTTCCTCCACGGTCAGCGAATCCAGATCCGGCACCGGTGCGCCGCCCTCAATCAACGCGGAACCCTCTTGAATCAGCGCGCCCATGAAAGAAAGGTCGATGATGCGGTACTCCGCCGAGACCAGGCGGGCCTGGGCCGACGCGCAGACCAGTTCACGGCTGTGCCGCTGGCCGTAGTTGAAACTCAGCGCGTGAACATTCGGGCGGTCCAGACGCCGCACCACATAGTGGAGCAATACCGTTGAATCGACGCCGCCGCTCAAGAGAACGACGGCTGGCTGCTTCTGCGTCATGGGAGGCTCCCGGTTGGATGATTGGCTATTGTATAGAATTTCTGTGGCCGATACCCACGCGGTCATTACAGGCCCGTTCCCCCTTCTCGATTAATTCCGTAAATTTGTGCGCATGCGGTTTATTCGGTATCATGGAAGACCGTCCGCTGGCCTCGTCGGGCCGCCGGCTGACGCCATACCCCGCCCCGGGCTCGGGGCATTTGGCGCATACCTCAGCATAGCAGCGCCGCGTTAGCGGCCAGTTAAGGAGAATATCGCAATGAACAAGGCATCGGGCGCGGGCAGTTCCCGCAGAGAATTCATTCGCAACAGCGGCGCCGTCATGGCCGCCGCCGCCACGTTCCATGTGGCCTCCAGCGCCCGTGCGGCCGCCGGTGACAGCAATTCCGAAGTGCTCAAAGTCGGCCTCATCGGCTGCGGCGGACGCGGTACGGGCGCCGTGCGCGAAGCCCTCCTGGCCGATCCGAACACGAAGCTCGTCGCCCTCGGTGATACCTTCTCCGACCGCCTCGATGAATGCCTCACCAAGTTGAAATCCGCCGGCAGCGGCATCGAAAGCCACCAGATTGCCGTGGACGATGACCACAAGTTCACCGGATTCGACAACTACCTCGGCGTCATCGCCGCATGCGACGTGGTCGTGCTGGCTTCGCCCCCCGCCTTCCGCCCCGCCCACCTCAAGGCCGCCGTCGAGAAGGGCTGCCACGTATTCTGTGAAAAGCCCATCGCCGTAGACCCCGAAGGCGTGCGCTCCGTCCGCGAGACCAGCAAGCTGGCCAAGGAAAAGGGCCTGTCCCTCGTCTCCGGCCTGTGCTACCGCTACCAGTTCTCCAAGCAGGACGTCATCAAGCAGATTCAGGACGGCGCTCTGGGCAAGATCCTGACCATGCAGACGACCTACAACACGGGCGCGCTCTGGTTCCACGAGCGCCAGCCCGAGTGGAGCGACACCGAATTCCAGGTGCGCAACTGGCTCTACCACGACTGGCTTTCCGGCGACCACATCAACGAACAGCACATCCACAGCCTGGACAAGATCGGCTGGGTCATGGGCAACGTCTACCCCGTGAAGGCCACCTCCAGCGGCGGTCGCGTGGTGCGCACCGACGAGAAGTTCGGCAACATCTATGACCACTTCAACACGGTTTACGAATGGGCCGACGGCACCAAGTGCTTCAGCAGTTGCCGCCAGTGGGCCAGCACCAGCACGGACGTGTCCGACTGGATCTACGGCACCGAAGGCGTTGGCGAACTCCAGAGCCACATCATCGACTCCAAAAAGATCGGCAAGTGGGAGCACAAGGCCACCGGTCCGGACAACATGTACCAGAACGAACACAACGCCCTCTTCGCCAGCATCCGCAAAGGCGAAGCGATCAACAACGGCGAGTACATGTGCGACAGCACGCTCATGGCCATCATGGGCCGCCTTTCCGCCTACACCGGCAAGACCCTGACTTGGGAAGAAGTGGCCAACGCCCCCATCAGCATCGTGCCAGCCACCCTCGAGTGGGGCCCCCTGGCCACCCGCCCCATCGCCCGCCCCGGCGAGACCGCCTTCGCCTGAGCGAAGCACGGTTTGTAGACTGATACTGCATCCCCGGATCGGAAACGATCCGGGGATTTTTTTTTGCAGGAACCAAACCCGCCAGAATCTCGATGGCTGATGTGCAATGATTTCATGATAGAATGCACGCACAAGGAGCTTCGCTATGGTATACAGAGGCCACGTTGAGAATGGACAGATTGTTTTGGACACCGAGGTGGAACTTCCGGAAGGCGCAACTGTGGCCGTGGAATTCATTGCCACGCCCCGAGTAGATTCTCTCCATCCCGACCTTGAGCGGTTTACCGGCATCATTGCGCGAGACACGGATGCGCGAACCGAATACCACGACGCCATGCGGGCCAAGCACGCATGAAGGTATTGTAGGAAGCCCTCATCGTACTTGACCCCTTCTCAGAATTTCTCTAGTATTGCGGTGAATACAATACTATCCGTAAGAACTGACCTGGAAAATCGAAGTGGCACCGACGCTATTCCATAGGGCTAGAAGGCCTTTGCAGATAAAGGAGTCTCTACAGTGAGCATCTCTGAAAAATGGAACGAAATTGAATGGGCACTGAGCGCCCAGCCCCCAAGCCCCCTAATGTTTGAAAAAGCGCCCGATTGCGAACCAGATGTCTACCAATTCATCGTAACCGACAACTCCTCAAATCCTGTAACAGATTTCAATAGCTATGCCGAATTGGAATGAGATTCTCGATGAAATCAAGAAGGCGGGCAGCACGCACGACCTCATTAGGCGGAAATACCTCGGTGAGTTGCATGAGATTACTGGCCGCAATGTCATAATTTACTACTCTGGATGGCTTCAGAAGCCAGATGTTCGGGGTCAGCACATCAACGACGCGGACAAGAATGGATTCATGTCGGTAATCCACAAATTGGACCGAACTCTGGGGTTGGACCTGGTACTTCATACGCCAGGCGGAGAAACCGCCGCGACAGAGTCAATCGTTGACTACCTTCGCGCAATGTTCGGAAAGGACATCCGGGTCATCGTGCCCCAACTTGCGATGTCTGCCGGCACGATGATTGCCTGCGCGTCCAAAGAGATTGTGATGGGCAAGCAGTCGAGCCTCGGGCCAATCGATCCGCAGTTCAATGGAATTCCCGCCCATGGTATCGTTGAGGAATTTAACAGGGCTTTCGATGAAATCAAGAAGGATCAGACCAAAGCCGTTGTGTGGCAACCAATAATAGCCAAGTACAATCCGACGCTGATCGGCGAATGCGAGAAGGCCGTGCAGTGGTCTGAGTCATTGGTTCGAGAATGGCTTGCCAGCGGCATGTTCTTTGGTGACCAAAACGCTGACTCGGAGATTGAAAGCGTAATTCGCGAGTTGGCCGACCATGCATTGAACCTCAATCACGCACGGCACATATCGTTAAGCAAAGCCAGAGAAATTGGGCTCAAAGTCACGTCGCTCGAAGACAATCAGTCGATGCAAGATGCGGTCCTGTCTTTGCATCATGCGGCCATCCATACGGTCTCTTCGACCAATGCGTTCAAGATTATTGAAAATCACATCGGTACCGCGTTTATTCAAGCGGTCCAGCACGTCGTGCTGAAGAACTCGTAGTCTTGGGACAACGTCTCATTCGATAGTATCGAAAACCACCGTTCGAACTTGCGGTGGTCTCAGTCAACCTTTCGGTGGCTAAACACTCTCCACTCCCACCCCCGTTACTCAATCGTAGCCGCCGGAACTCAACCCTCTACAGGAGCCCGTCATGCCGTCCCGTCCCGTCTTTCTTTTCGTGCTCACCCTCGTCCTCGCGCCACTGGCGTCCGCCGAGACCTTCTACGTTTCCAAGCTCGGCAACGACGCCGGGGGCCAGACCTGGGCCACGGCCTTCACCACCATTCAGGCCGCGCTGGACGCCATCCCGAATGATCAGGGCGGCCACCGCATCATCGTGCGGCCCGACACCTACATGGAGGCCATGCTTTCCCCCGCGCACCGCGGCGCGGCCGGGGCCTACAACGAGCTTGTCGGCGATTTCGACGGCGCGCTGGGCGGCGGACGCACGGGCTGGGTCGTTATCGACTCCGGTGATCCGCAGCAGGGCTTCAAGAGCTACGACTGGCACGGCACCATCCGTTCAACGCAGAAGGGCTGGTCGAAGGAGCACACGGACGAGACCTTTTCCGCCGTCATCTGGGACCGCTGGAAACTGAGCCGCCTCTACGCCACCGGCAGCGACGCCGGACTCTTCTGGGACAACACAAACAAGGTGGAGCCCTTCACGGTGATCGTGGAGGATTGCGTGAGCATCGGCCGGGCCTTCGGCGGCGGTGTGGCGAGCTGCCTCTCTCGCCCCGACGAGCCCATCACCTTCCGCCGCACGCAGTTGTATGCCCTGGACTGGTGGGGCGACACCGCCGGGGCTTATGTGCGTGTGGAAAACAAGACCATGCCCGCCACACCCGATATCATCTTTGAAGACTGCACCATGGCCAGTCCTCAGTGCGCCGTGAAGGCGGGCAACTTCGGCTTCGACACGAGCATGCGCATCAAGCTGAAAAACTGCACGCTGATCGCCCTGAACTTCAGCCAGCCCCAGGGCACGCCCATCGACGGCGCAATTCAGAGCGTGGAGCAGGGCAAGCTGCTCGCGGTGGACCTGGAAGACACGACCGTCATGGGCTATAAGGTCTTCGGCGTGCGCGTGAACAAGGAAACCGCCCCCGAAATCCAATACACGACGGCGGGGAGTACCCAGGCCTATGTCCAGTTCCAGCAGGAAGTGCCCAAGGGCTTCCACCGCCTGCAACAGTGGCCCGTGGGTGCCTTCGCGCAGATGGCCCCGCCCGCACAAATCGCGCCGGACAACGGCCTGCGGGACATCGCGCTGGTCCAGAAGGATATGTGCGAGATGTCGCCTGTGGTGTGGCAGGGCAAGCTGATGCACCTGGCCTGCGTGCGCCCGGCAAGTGGTGGCTCCGCCGATCAATATTGGCTCGAAGTGCGCGACGCCGCGACCAACGAACCCGTGGCGAAATTCGCCGAGGGCTACGGCCTCGCAAGTTGCTTCGTGGATGGCGACACCTTCTACGCGACGGCCTCGCGCTTTGCGGACAACAACTGGAACGACGTGACGCTCTTCAGCTCGAAGGACCTGAAGACCTGGGATAAGCAGGTCATCGTGACCCAGGAAAACGAGCACCTCTTCAACAGCAGCCTCTGCAAGGGCCCCGAGGGCTACGTCCTCGCCTATGAATCCAACACACCGGACTATCCCGCCTTCACCGTGAAATTCGCGGCCTCGAAGGATCTGAAGACCTGGGAGAAACTGCCCGAGGCCACCTTTGGCACCAACCGCTATACGGCCTGCCCCGAGATCCACTACAGCAACGGTTACTATTACGTGCTCTACCTCGAGAATCGTAAGCCCCGCCACTACTACGAGACCTACATCACGCGCTCGGCAGACCTGAAGCAATGGGAACTCAGCAGCGCCAACCCCGTGCTCTCGCCCCAAGGCCTGGACGAAGGCATCAACGCCTCCGACCCCGCCTTGGTCGAGTTTGACGGCAAGACCCATGTGTACTTCTCCGTGGGCGATCAGCTCACCTGGATGAACGTGAAGGGCGGTGTCTTCCCCGGCACGGCGGACGAATTCTTCGCCCGCTGGTACAAGGAGCCCGGCATCGTGGACCACGGAAGTGTGGGGGCCGCGAAGTAGATTTTGATCATAGGGACAGCGTCGCCCCGTGCCTTGGTGGGGTGAAATGCGCTACGGGTCCGTTCTTCCGACTGGGCCGGGCGCAAATCGCTTTAACCGGCGGGGCTGTCCTGTTGTCAGAGAAGGGTACTGAAACGATCACCGCTCTCGCGCGTAGGCAGTATAAGCGAGTAAGAAGTCTCATTGTGACGGCGAGGCTCAAGCCGTTGGCGTCCAGTTGCACCGCCAAACAACGGGGCAGCCTCGACGGTCTTAGCGAATGACGCCGGACCAAGGATTATTCTCACCCCGTAGCCTTTCTCGCCTGCCGGTATCATCGGGCGATGCTGTCCCGGATCACCCGCGAATGGTTGGATACCATTTTCTTCGCGTTCTTTCGCGGCAAGATCAAGTCCATCTGTTTGCCCCGTTTGCGCCCCACCTGTATAGTTTCCGTGACTGTAGAAAGGTACTCCCATGAACCGATTCCTTGCCCTCGCCCTCCTCACCGTTCTGGCGCCCTTCGCCGCAAGCGCCCAGCCCGCCATGCTGCCCCACGCGGACAACACCTGGTTCAAGGACGCCAAGTTCGGCATCTTCGTCCACTGGGGCCTCTACGCCCTCCACGGCACGAATTCCAAAGGCCCCTATGTCTCCTGGGCCATGCACGACGAGCAGATCCCCGTCGAGGTCTATTCCAAGTACGCGGATCAGTTCAATCCCACCGCTTTCGATGCGGACGCGTGGATGAAAATGGTGCGACGCGCGGGCGCGAAGTACATGACCTTCACAAGCAAGCACCACGAGGGCTTTGCGATGTTCGACAGCGCGTTGACGGACTACGATTCCATGGACCGCGCGGCGAAGCGCGACATTGTAAAGGAGCTCGTCGCGGCGGCCCGGGCGAACGATGTAAAGATTTCGTTCTACTACTCCACCCTCGACTGGTACCGGCCGGACTTCAAAGCGAACCTGCCGAAATACATCGACGAGTTTATGTTTGGTCAGGTGCGTGAACTTTGCACAAACTATGGCCCCATCGACGGCATCTGGTTCGACGGCGAATGGGATCACCCGGCGGAAACCTGGCGCGCGCCGGAGCTGGTGAACATGATTCGCACGCTCCAGCCGAATGCCTTAATCAATGATCGCCTGGGCAAAGGCGTGCGCGGCGTCACGCCCCTGGCCGACTTCTACACCCGCGAGCAGATGTCCGAAATCGGCGAGAAGACCGAGGCGGAAGAGAAAGAAGTCCGCCCCTGGGAGGCCTGCCTCACCATGGGCATCGCCTGGGGCTATCGCCGGGACGACGGTCCGGCCAAGAGCAGCACCGAGCTTATTCGCACCCTCGTGGACGTGGTGAGCCGGGGCGGGAATCTCCTGCTCAACGTGGGCCCACGGCCTGACGGCACCGTGCCCGAGCACCTCGTGGCGCGCCTGAACGACATCGGCGCATGGCTGATGGTAAACGGCGAGGCCATCTACGGTACCCGCAAGGCCAACGGCATCACCGCCTCCAGCGGCAAGCTCACGGCGAAGGGCGACACGCTCTTCCTGCACCTCGAATCACGCGATGCGGACACGGTGACATTGACCGGCCTGAAGCGCTCAATCAATAGCGCCAGGCTGCTGGAAACGGGTGAAGTGTTGAAGGTGGATGACACCGCGAAGTCGATTGTGCTACCGGCGAAGTTGCCCGATCCCGTGGTGTCGGTGATTGCAGTGGAATTGGGCGCGTAGGGACGGACTCGCGCAAGGCCGCTACGCTGAGCCGTATTGGCCACGCATCAATAAGAAGCCCCGAGAAAGCTGCGGCGACGGCAACGCGCGTGCCCACGCGGCGGCGCACCCGGAAAGTGAAACTCAACCACTTTCGAATCGATCCAATACGTGCCGCGCAAACCAGTCGGGTACGTCCTCCACCTGGAGCTCGATCTCAATCCCATCGGTGCACTTTGCGATCCACACAATGTCTGCGGCATCGGCCGAGTTATCAAAAATATACGCGCGACTCGAGTTGCGAATTGCATCGTAAAGTAGTTTCAGCGACTGTCCGTAGCGGCTCAGAATTTTATCCTCCGGAACGGCGTGACCTCCGGATTGGACACGATTCTTAACCCGGGCCACATTGATACTGGGATTCGACGTGGCGATGTAGTAGAGATAGACGCGAAAACCTGCGGCCAGCGCTTTTTCCATGAAAAGGACTTTGGATTGGTGGGACATAACGGTTTCAAAAGTGAAAGAAACTCCTTTGCGAAGAAGCTCTTCCCGAACATATTCCACCAGAGCCGCCGCCGCATAAGAATTGCGCAGTTTGTCCGCGAGCAGAACCCGTGTTCCTTCAACAACAACTCCGCCTCGCGGCACGACGTCGACGCCAGACCTTAAGAACAATGGGGAGGCGGTGAGAAATTCATGGATTCCCAGCAGCGGCGATTCAAGTCCAAAGCGTGACAGATCCACATACCCCTGACCTTTCAAGGATGCCTCGACGTCATCCGCGTTCAAATACAGACCGAGCAGGTAGGAGGGCAATACGGAATTGAGGGTGCTCTTGCCCGAACCATTCGGTCCCGCAAAGACCCGCATTCGAGGTACTTTCACCGAAGTCGAATCTTGGTACCCGGTGCATATTTCCGGGGAGGGGTGATATGCTTGATGAAATGGCAGGCTCCGTCCGGTGTCAGCCGATACATCGCATCGCCCCGGGCGATGACCACATCATGCCCCATGGACAAGTGAGATTTCCGAGCGGCGGCAAAAACCGCGCCTGCCTGTGCGGCGAAGGCTTGCTCCGCCGCATCCATCAAAGAGTAGTCGTTCTGATCGGTCGCCATAATCGAAATTTGCCTCTTGTGACTAGATTATATCACGCCGGAGAAGTTGTTAAAACCGTGGTGTGGCGTCCGACGATTCCCAATCACTGCACTACCCTCAACTAATCCACATCATCCGCCAGTCCGTCACGATCCACTGCCCGTTCCGCACTTCCGCCACGCCGGTGTAGCCCGCCGCCGACAGGGGCCCGGTGTCCCAGTTATAGTAGAACGGCACGCGGCCGTCCTGCGCCTGGCCGACACGGAGATACCAGGTTCCGTCTTCGATGGTGCCCTTCAATACTTTCGTCGGGGCGGCGCCGGCCTCGAATTCCACGAGCTTGAGCGGCGCCATGATCAGTTCATACTTCAACAGCAACTCCAGCAGCGCCACTTGATCGCCCAACCCCTCCACATTCAAACCCGCCTCTTTTTCATAGGGCACGCTTGGAATAGAACCGGGATCCAGTGCTCCCATGCGCCCCAGGGCAATCCTTGCGCCGGCGCGCAGTTCTCCTTCGATACCGTCCGTTTCGAGATAGGCCCTGAGCACTGGCACGGCCGCCGCCACATTTCGCGCGGCGAGGACGCGCATGGCCGGTTCGACCGCGGGGGCCACCAGGGAGTCCGGGTCCCCTTCGTGGAGGATTTTCTGCAGGAGATCAACAAATGCGGCGTCTCGTTGTGGATCGGAAATTTCGCTCAGTAAATTCACCAGGCATATGCGATAGTAGCTGTCCGAACCGGGCAAGGCGTCCAGAAGTTGCGGCAAAATGGTTGCCCCACGACTCGCCAGAATTCGCCCCGTTCGGCAATACCCGTACTCGAAGGGGTCTTCTTCCAAGGCACGCAAGAGTTTCTTCGTGGAGCGTTTGTCCGAACGGAGGGCAACGCTGCTTTGAGGATCCTCAAGATAAACGAAGTGCTTGTACCGCGCATTGTCTTCGTCCTCAAACCAGTCCACCTCCTCAAATGACGAAAACAGAGCCTCCCTTTCCGCAGTGCTCAACTCCGACGCTTGCAATGGCATCGCCGCCGCGCACGCTGCGAGCAGAAATATTGTTCTTAACATCGACATGGTGCCATCCCCTATTGTCCTGGCCGCACAACCGCCAACCGTATCGCTCGCCAGCCAGCATAGCATGAGAGTTGGAATTGCGCCAGTCTCGGGGCGGCGCCATAGATCTTCCGGGACTTACGGGACCCATCAGGTCCATTCCCCGTGACGCTACACCGTAAACTGCCCCACGATCTCTTGCAGCCGGTTCGCCAGCCCTTGCAGGTCCTGGGCCGAGGCGCGCATGGATTCCGCGCGGGTCTCGGCGCTCCGGGCCGAATTGCGAATACGCTCCACGTTGGCCGCGGCGTCCCGCATGCGGTGCGAGGCTTCGTCGGAATCTCCCGCCACCCGGTTGGCCGCGCCCGCCACGTCGCCGGAACGGCTCGCGATGTCCGTGGTGCTCTGGCTGGCCAGGCTGACGTTGCGCGAGATGTCCGTGGCGCCCGCCGCCGCCTCCTGAACATTGCGCGAGACTTCCCCCGCGCCCTTCGCCGCCTCGCCGAGATTCTGCGTGATCTCGTGGATGGCGATGGTCTGCTCCTGCACGGCGGAGGCGATGACCTTGAAAGATTCGTTCAATTCGACCACGCCCTCGCTGATGCCGTTAATCGCCGCCACGGAGTCACGGGAACTTTGCTGGATATGCTCCACCTGCGCGCTGATCTCCTCCGTGGCCGACCGGGTCTGGCGCGCGAGTTCCTTCACTTCGTGGGCGACCACGGCGAAGCCCTTGCCCGCCTCGCCGGCGGAGGCCGCCTCGATGGTGGCGTTCAGGGCCAGCAGGTTGGTCTGCGCGGCGATGCCGCGGATCAAATCGACCACCTGACTGATCTGGCTGCTGGCGTCCTGCAATGCGCTGACCGTTTCCGCCGTGGCCGACGCTTTTTCGGACACGCTGCCCGACAGCGTCGCGGCCTTGCGCGTGTTGCCCGAGACTTCGCCGAGAGACGCGGACATCTCCTCCACCGCCGAAGCCACCGTATTGACCGAGGAGGACATCTCCTCCACCGCGGCGGCGATCGTGTTCATGTTGGCGGACATTTCTTCGACGGCGGCGCTGACGGATTCGAGATTATTGGATACGGCCCCGGACCCATCGGCCACGGCATCGATGGAGTGACTGACCTCGGCCACGCCCGCGGCCACACCCTCCAGATTCGCGGAGGCGCCCGTGGTGGCGCCGGAGGCCTGCTGGGCGGTTTCAAGCACTTCCCGTGCGCCCGCTTCGGCGTCTTGCGCGTCGCGCGCCATGGCGTCCGCCGACTGGGCCAGCCGCGCGGTGCCGGCGGCGACTTCGCGGATGATATGCTGCAATTTGTCTACAAACGTGTTGAACCACAGGGCCAGTTGGCCTATCTCGTCGGAGCGCTTGATGTCGATGCGATGGGTCAGATCGCCTTCACCCTCGGCGATATCGCGCAGCCGCGCCACCACATGCTTAATGGGCGTGGTGATGGCGCGCACGGTGATATACGTGAATAACCCGCAGAGGACGAGGGCGGCGAAGCCGATGAGCGCCACGATCACGGTCATGCGGTTGGCCGCGCGCATCATACTCGCCTCGCGGCCCGCCACGGCCATGGACCACGGCGTGGGCGCGTTGCCCACGCGCACGGGTGAAAACTGGATATGCACCGTCTCGCCTGTCTCCGGATCCGCCTGCGCAACGAGGCTCGATTCACCCCGGGGGATCGCTTCCAGGCCCGCCGCGCTTATGCCATTTTCGGACGCGGCCTGACTGAGCTTCGATTTGTCCGGGTGGCCGATGAAGTTGCCCGACTGGGAAAGGAGAAAGGCGTAGCCATCGCCAAAAGGCTTGATCTCGCCCACGACCCGGCTGAAATCATTGAGTAGTACATCGATGCCCACCACGCCCACCACCCGCTCGCCGTCGAAGACAGGCACACACACCGAAGTCATCAGCGCGTTGTCCGCGTCGGGCTCAATGTAGGGTTCCATCACCGCCTCGCGGCCCGTGTCGCGGGGAATGGTGTAGTACGCCTCTTCCTTGTATTCTTCGTAGGTACCGGTACTGGCCTGAATGGTAATTCCGCCATTCTCCCGGAGAACATAGGGCAGAAACGCGCCATCCGCCGCGTAGCCGTCCACGTTTACGAAAGCCGCGTCACGCCCGTCGAAGCCGTCGGGCTCAAACTGGGCCCACACGCCAAAGTAGAAATCATTCGATTCGAGCACCGCCTTCATGGCGGCCAGTGCGGCGGGCCGGCTCGCCTGCGCCCGCTGGGTGATGGCGCCCTGGAGCGACTTGCCGAGCCCCCGCGCCGCGCCCATGGCATCGTTCAGATCCACCGCAATGCGCGCCGCCTGGCTGTCCGCCGTGCTGGCGAGTCGCTCGAAGGCCTCTTCACGCAGGGCGCCTCGGGCCATAAGCGCCACGATGGTCGTCACCACGGCAAAGGAAACAAGGAGCAGGGCCAGCAGGCGGAGGGTGACTTTGACTTCCAGACTCATGGCGGAAAACTCCCCGTGGCGGTTCGGATACGCGCCCAGGACGCATCCCGACTCTACATACCGTTCCTGATGTGCTTCTCCCCCGGCACACAGGACTACGTCAACCTAACAGCATCGCGGGAAAAATGCAAGGGGAACCGATGTGTCGCGCGGGGACGGACTCGCGCCACGGGCCGCCTGCGCTCCCAGCCTTAACAATCTCCTACTGGAGATCAAAGGACGCTGCACGTTCGCGGACGCTTCAGATCCCTGACGTGCTAAGGTTTTTCTTGTTGTGTCGGGAGCCTCTGCGGGGGTATGCCCTGCCTACAGACTCCAGCCTTCGCGGTAGGCCTGGCGCACGTATTGCGTGGCCTCGGGCACGTTGGTGAATTCCATCTTTTCCGAATCCCACAGCAGCTTGGTGTTCATGCGTTTGGCGATGTTGCCGAGCAGCGCGATCTCCGTAAGCGGGCCGGAGTAGGCGAAATCCGCGTTGGCCTTGCGACTCTCGCGAATCGCATTGCACCATTCGTTTTCGTGGCTGCCTTCGATCTGGCGCAGGGTTGGCGCGGGTGGTGTGAAGTCTTTCATTCGCGCTTCGGGCAGCAGCCGGGGCGATTGGCCGTAGGTGCCGCAGGTGAGGTAGCCCTTGCTGCCTTTGAAGAGCGCGCCGCCGTCGGAAGCGCCGAGCACGTCTTTCTCGCCCAGCTCACTCGGGCGCGGGGGACGCAAGCCGTCGTACCAGTTGATGGCGACCGCCGGGCGATTGCCCTTCGCGGGGAATTCATAGCGCACCGCGGAAGCGAGGGAATGCATCTCGTCCGTCTGGCCGGTAGAGCTGCCGTCGATGCTGATGGGCGCGCCAAGATCGAGCGCCCAAACGATGGGGTCCAGCGTATGCGCGCCGCGATCGCCCATCATGCCGCAACCGAAGTGCAGCCAGCTCCGCCACGTGCGCGGGTGATAGCAAGGGTGGTACGGGCGCATCGGCGCGGGGCCGATCCACAGGTCCCAGTCGAGCGTGTCGGGCACGGGCGGCGTCTCCACGGGCCGCGCGCTCACGGGGCAACTCCAGCTCTCGTGGCCCCAGGGGTAATAGCTCAGATCGCACCAGGCGTCCACCTCGCGCACCTCGCCGATGACACCCGCCTGGATCCACTCGGCCACCTGGCGACCGCCCGACATGGAGTGCCCCTGGATACCCATCTGGGTGACGACCTTGGACGCGGCCGCAATCGCCGCCAGGCGTCGCGCCTCGAAAACATCGTGGGTCAGTGGTTTCTGGCAATACACATGCTTGCCCGCTTCAATCGCCGCCTTCGCGATCACCGCGTGGGTATGGTCCGGCGTGGCGATAAGCACCGCGTCGATCTCCGGCTGCTTCTCCAGCATCACGCGGAAATCGCTGTACCGCTTTGCGTCGGGGTACTGTGCGAAAACCGGCGCGGCGTAGACCGAGTCCACATCGCACAGGGCCACGATATTCTCGTTCTTCGAGAGCTCGCCGAGATTCCCCGCGCCCATACCGCCGATGCCAATGCCCGCGACGTTCACCTTGCTGTTGGGTGACTGCTGCGCAAAGCCCGCGCGCCCGATGGCAAAGGTGGCCGTGGCCAGGGCGGAGGTGTGGAGAAAGGTGCGGCGGCTCAAGGGCTTCATGGTGCGGGTCTCCAAGGTTGCGATCATTCCAAACGCTACACCCCGCCATGGTACCCCGCGACGCCCCCGAAATCCAGCCGGATCCTTTCATCGGCCATGGGTGCCTCATCGCGTGAACCGCTGATACAGTCCGCGCGTTTCCCAGCCTTCATCCAACACCGCCATGATCAACGGCGTGTACCCCGCCGCCTCGCGGACACGGTAGACGCCTTTCAGTTGCGCGAGGTCCACCGTGTTCATCTCGATGCCTTCGAAACGCGTCCAGGTCGGCGGCAGATCGCCCCAGGCCGCCGAGTCGGGGGTCTCGGGCCAAATCGCGTTGTAAATTGGAATGTAGTAGCGCACCGTGTCTTCTCCCCCCGCTGTCAACGATGCGCCGGAGGAGGACGGGGGGGCAGGGGGGGTAGTTCCCCGGGGACCCACCCGCGTGTGCCAGCTTAGATCCCGCTCGGACGTGTCGCCCCGATAGCGAAACAACAGCGGCACCTCGCGGTCCGTGCGCGCCATTTCAATCACCAGCATATCCACCTGGAAGAACCCCTCGGGACCCACTGCCGGCAATCCCGCGGGCAAGGTCACGGGATCACAGGACAGGCGCACCTTATCTTCGCCCTGCACCGATGCCACGGCGGGCCACACGGTGTCGCGCTCCGCCGTCTCGAAACTGGTGAACAAAGCGCGCAATTGCCGATCCTGGTGCCAGCGAAGTCCCCAGAAGGTCGACAGCACCAGCGCCGAGCCCACGCTTGAAAACACCACGCCGAACTTCAAGCGCGCGAGCCACCACGCGCGGCTGCCGAGCCGCTCCGCAAGCCAGGCCCGCTCCGACTTCCGCGAAAGCGCGCAGATTCGCCAGGCGAGGTAGAGCAGGGCGCCGCCCAGAAAGAGGGGGATTACTTCAAGGTGAAAATAATGGCGCGTGGCAAACTGCACCGAGGCCATGCCCGCCAGACAGAACATCAGATACAGCATAAGAAAACCAAGGCGCGGACTCAGCGCGCCGAGCAGCAGCACCAGCCCAAGGGCCACATAGCGCGTGCGGTTGAACAGGGTGTCCATCAGCCAAACCCGCGCCTGGTATAGGGGGTCCAGGAAGCGATTCGTGATCCAGCGCGGCATGTAGTCCTCTGCATTCGGGCGCAGTTCGTCCAGCATGCGCAGCGAAGCCGCCGCCGTGCGCGTGGCCAGATCGCCCGGCAGGGTCCAGAGCAGATTGCGAAAGAAATAGTCATCCCCCACGGCCTCGTAGCCGGGTGTCTCGTAGATGATGGGTCGCGCCGCGCCGTCCAGGTACTGGTTGTGGGCGTTGTGCATGGCCAGCGCCTCGGTGTCGAGATCCGACTGGGCCACCTGATACATCGGATTGTCCACGCCGAGACGCCCGTCGTAGAACACGCCAAAACCCATGAGGAAGGGATGGGTGCGCTCGCCATAGGTCTGGAACTGCATCATCACGGGCCACGAGGCCGCGAGAAAGCAGACGAGAAAAGCGCCGCAGGCCGCCAGCCGCGCGCCCCACGCGGGCCAGCGCCAGCCGGGGTAGAAAAGCAGCACGCCGGGCACGAAGAGGATCACATACATCACCGCTTCCGCGCGAAAGCCCGTGGCCAGGCCGATGGCCCCACCGGCCGCCGCGCCGCACCACAGCGCCCGCTTCCAGCCTCGGGGATAGACGAGCAACAGCAGCAGACAGAACAGGGCGAAGAGCATGAAGGGCGCCTTGGCGAAATCGCGGAGGCGTACCAGATAGTGCAACTGAATCGGCGAGATCAGAAAGAGCGCCGCGCAGAAGAGGGCGATCGGCGGATTCATCAACAGCCGAAACAGGGCATAGGCCGCCACGGCCGAAAGGCCATAGAGCAGGCCGTAAAGCGGGGTGAGCGACGACCAGGCCACGCCGAGGACACGCCAGACCCAGCCCGCCACGAAGAACATGTGCCACGTGCGCTTGTGGATCCCGGTAAAGGGCACGATTGCCATGTCCTCCGGGAGCAGTCCGCAATCAAAGCGATCAATCAGCGGCGGACCGTCGCGGTGCTGATCGGGTTGCAGGAAGGCCACCAGTTCGGGGACCTCGGACGCCTTCGGATTCACAAAGCCCCGTCCGCAGCCCAGCATCACCGAGGGACCATAGCTCGCCTGAAGTATGTCCGCCGTGCGGCCCCAGGTGGACACATACACCATGCCCCAGACGGCCCCCAGAACAAAGATCGCGGTCCCGATGGCCCATTCGCGCTTCGCGGCGCGGCTGATGGAGAATCTGCCCATGGTGCTCCTGTGAGGAAAGGGATGAACGGTTTTTGAAATCATAGCCGGTGCGGGGACCATCCTGCACGAAAATGAGCCCCAATCCACCTGGACGCCTCAGGCGGGTGAAAGAACAGAAAAGCAAGACGGATCGGACCGATCGGACAGATCGGTCCGATCCGTCGGATCGGTCCCGTTTCTCCTATTCCCGCGCCAGCACCGGTTGAACCCAGGCCATTTCGTAATCTCCCTCCGCGTGGGGGTTTGACTGTACCCGGTTTGAGACCACCCGGGCCCGCACGTACATCTCATCGCCAGCGAAGACGTAACTCGAGTCAAGATCCGTCGTCTCGTGGAGCACCACGCCGATGCTGTCGCTGTAGATCAGCGAACTGCGCGGCAACGGTGCGCCCGCCGGGTCCACCGCCGGTTTCGCGGCCTCGTCGAAGCCCTGGCGCGTGCCGATGTACTGGGTCTTGTAGGTGACCCCCTCCGCGCCGTCAATGCTCACCGATATGGATTTCCCGTCGTTCTTCACATCTTTCAGGGTCACCCCGGTACTGGCGTAGAAATCGCCCCGCTGCATCGCCGCCACGATCGCGCCGGGCTCCAGGACCTCCGCCCGCACCATCACCCAGCCCCGACCCGGATTGGACTGGCCCACTTTATACTCGTGATAGTGGTGGCTGTCGTCCGTGGCGACGCCATAGAGCAGGTAGTCCGGCTCGCGCCGCTGTTTCATGGAGAGAATCACGTCCCAGTGTCGCTCGCCCGAGGGCGCGCCCTCCGCCGGTATGCCCCAGGAAAACACGTTGGCGTGACCGTTGTACACCTCGAAAAAAGCCAGGCCGTTGACCTTCATCAGCTCTTCCGTGGTAATCCGATCCGAAAAATTCACATGGTTGATATGGGCGATCATGGGCTGGCCGTACTTCCGGCTCTGGGCCGCAATCTGGTCCACGTAGTACTGCATCTTCTCCGTCTTGTCGCCCTCGCCCGGCAGGCCCGCCACCACCTCGCGCACGTTCAGCGCGTTCACATGGGGATTGCCCTTCAGCGTGGTCATCTCCTCCGACGGAACCAGAATGAATTCGCCCGGCTCCTCAAAGTGGGCCCGAAGCTCGTCGATGGTCTTCAGGCGCATGGTCAGCGCGCCCGCTTCGTCATACTGAAGCTCCACCCAGTCCTTCCCGAATTCCGCCGACAGCGCCTGCACCCGCGCCGGGGTCAGTTTGCCTTCCGCTTGCACCACCTCGTAGCGCTCGCCCTGCATCAGCGTGTTGTGCTCGGAATTGCAGACAAAGTCCCACCCGCGCGTCTTATACCATTGGATGATGTGCTCCGGAGCCGCATCGCCATCGCTCCACAAACTGTGGACGTGCGTCGCCCCCTTAAACCACTGGGCCTCGCCGCAAGCCGTGACCGAGGCCAGCGCCGCCACCAGGGTGAGAAAGAAAAAGCGTGCCATGATTCCAGGTGTCTCCCGCCCGAGGAGGGCGTTGGTTGGAGGGCGAAGCCGCGCCCTGTTCGATGCTACAAACTACTGCAAAAATAGAGTACACTAGCCGCCACTGTGCCCGCCAAGTCTACCGGCGGCTAACCATTTGCCAACACCTCATCAACACGGAGAATTACCCATGAATCCTGTCTTGCGCCGCGCACGATGCGGCCTCGGAGCCCTGGCACTGCTCCTCGTCGCGGGAATGGCCCACGCCAATTCCGCAACCGAGCCCGCGCCGAAAAATGAAGAGTGGTGGCAGGCGCGCCACGCCCAGATGAATGAACGGGTCAAGCAGGGCAACGCCGACCTCCTCTTCATCGGCGATTCCATCACACACGGGTGGGAGGGCGAAGGCGCCGCCGTGTGGGAGCAATATTACGCCCCGCGCAACGCCGTGAACCTCGGCATCGGCGGGGACCAGACCCAGCATGTGCTCTGGCGCCTGGAAAACGGCAACATCGCCGGTATCTCCCCCAAACTCGCCGTCGTCATGATCGGCACCAATAACCACGGCGCCAACTCCGCCGAAGAGATTGCCGAGGGCGTCACCGCCATCGTCCGCAAACTGCGCAACGATCTGCCCGAGATGAAAATTCTCCTGCTGGGCATCTTCCCCCGCACCGATGTGGCCCAGGAATTCCAGGACAAGCTGAAGAAGGTAAACTCCCTCATTGCCGATCTCGCCGCCGACAAGATGGTGACCTATTTCGATATGGGCCGCTTCTTCCTGGACGACGCCGGCGCGCTCCCCGCCGAGGTCATGCCCGACCTGCTCCACCCGAACGCCAAGGGATACAAGATCTGGGCAGAGGCCATCGAGCCCCAGGTGGCCGAGCTCATGGGTGAGTACGTGAACAACACGCCGCCCAAGGGTTACGTACCGCTTTTCAACGGCGCCGATCTCACCGGCTGGAAGGGACTCGTGGAGGATCCTGAAAAGCGCGCCGCCATGACCCCCGAAGAGCTTGCCGAACGACAGAAGGCGGCGGACGAGGAAATGCGCGCCACCTGGTCGGTCCAGGATGGTGTCCTCAATTTCACGGGCGAAGGTCACAGCCTTTGCACGGCGCGGGACTACCAGGACATCGATATGCTCGTGGACTGGAAAATCAGCCCCATGGGCGACAGCGGCATCTACCTCCGCGGCGCGCCCCAGGTGCAGATCTGGGATCCCGCCCAGTGGCCCCAGGGCTCCGGCGGTCTCTACAACAACGAGAAAAACCCCTCGAACCCGCTGGTGAAAGCCGATAACCCCATCGGCGAGTGGAACCGCTTCCGCATCATCATGAAGGGTGAAAAGGTCACCGTTTACCTCAACGATGTGCTGGTGGTGGACAACGTGGTGCTGGAAAACTACTGGGACCGCTCCAAGCCGATTTACGACAGCGGCCAGATCGAACTGCAAAACCATGGTAACCCGCTGTCGTTCAGGAATGTCTTCGTGCGGGAGATTCCCAGGAACTAGACCGTATTGAGTCAGGCGCTGTGGACAGCGTGGACTCAGTCCACACAGTCCATTGTGTCCATGAAAAAGCCCGCGTCTCACCGAGACGCGGGCTTTGTAATTTCAGGACGGTTTAAGCGTACTGCGCCACGATGGCCAGGCCCGTAGCCACGCTGGTGAAGGTGTCGCGCTGCTTCAGCTTTTCCTGGCCGAAACGCTCCGCAAGCATGGACTGGATCGCGGGGATCAGGCTGGTGCCGCCCGTGGTCAGCACGAGGTCCACTTCGCTGGACTTGATGCCCGCGAGCTTCTCCGCCTCTTCGATACTCTGGAGCATCTTCTCCAGGTTGTACTCGATAATGTGGGCAAACTCCACCCGCTCCAGCCGCTCGTGAATCTGGATAGCTTCTTTTTCGATCTTGATCTCCGTTTCGAGATCCACCGAAAGGCGGCGCTTCGCCGCTTCCACTTCGCGACTCACGGGATAACCGAAGTTGCGCTGAATCAGGCAGCGCAACGCCCGCAGGGCCGCGGGATTGTCCGACGTGGACTCCGCCGCGATGAGCCAGTTGATGGTCTCTTCGTTGTTGAGCTTGTAGAGGTTCTGCCAGTCCAGAATCTGGTTGTACAGGTACTGGGGCATGGGCAGCCGGTTGGGGCCGTAGCGCGCGCGGCTGCCGAAGACCGGGAACAGCTTGCTGCGGATGATTTCCTTGTCGATGGCGTCGCCCGCCACGGGAACGCCGGCCACACTCAGGATCTTGCTCTCCGCCAGGCGGTCATGAAAGCCATGAGCGTTGCCGAATTCCATGATGCAGACGTCGCAGGTGCCGCCGCCGATGTCCACCACCATGAGGCGCTGGCGCTGTTCCGCCACCATCGCATACTCCACACAGGCGCCCACGGGCTCGTAAAAGAAGGTCACTTCCTTGAAGCCCGCCAGCTCGGCCGCCGTGCGCAGCCGCCGCTCCGCCGTCTCATTCTCGAAATCCCGTTCGGAAAAGCGCACGGGACGGCCGAAGACCGCCCGATCAATGCTCTCGCCCGCTTCCCGATCCGCCGCTTCCTTCATGGGGCGCAGGATCATGGCCACGAGCTCTTCAATCTGGTAGTGGGTGCCGAAGACTTCAGTGCCCCGGAAACCATCGTGGCGCATGAGCGTTTTCAACGACTGAAAAAGCCGGCCGGGCGAATTGACCTCCACCACGGCGCGGGCGCGCACCGCCTCGCGGGCCGTGCCATCGGTCGTATGGGGACGGTAGCCCTCGCTCTTGTCGGGCTCGGACGCCACATAGGCCTCAATACTGATACCGAGGTCCACCTGCTGCAGCAATACTTCCCGGTCCACATTGCGGTCAATGAAGGCGTTCGCGGCGCCGCGGCCGATGATTTTCTCGCCTTCGCTGGTGATGTACAGCAGGGAGGGCAGGGACGTCGGGCTGTCGTTGGAGTCGTCCAGGGACAGGACTCTCACCTGGGCGCCGTCCGAGAGGGCGACGCTGGAATTCGAAGTGCCGAAGTCGACACCGCAGTAATACTTCCCCACGGGCAGGTACCTCTGTAACGTGTTTTAGGGAAACAACTTAGGTTGTTGGGGCAGGTCATTTTTTACCAAACCGCGAAGTATATCACCTCGATCAGAGCCCATGCAAATTGATCGGGAAGGCCCGGGCCGCGGCGCGCCGTTAGGTCTACTGTTCTAATGTTACTAGGCTCACTATATACGTAAGACCTTTCTTGAATGACACCCGGCGGGCGGGATATCATGTCCCCCATGGATGATAGTCAGATATTGAAGAATCGCGTGCGGGAACTTCGCATGGCCAGAAATCTGCGCCAGGCCGATCTTGCCCATCAGGTTCAGGTCACCCGCCAGACCATCCTGGCGATCGAGAAAGACCGCCTGAACCCCTCCATTCGCCTCAGCCTCAAGATCGCCCAGGTTCTCGGCTCGACCGTGGACCACCTTTTCTACCTGGAAAGTCCGGATCGCCAGGGCCGGGCGGGCGGCGGCGGCGATCTCAATTAAGCCCCCGCCAGCCGGCTTGCGCGGGCACGCACGATACCCGTATGATCCAGTCCGGCATCAGCAGTGAGGATTTCGATGTGATACGGCCGTATGAAAAGCATGATCTGGAAGACCTGCTCGACACGTGGTATGCGGGTTCCCAGATAGCCCACCCCTTCCTTTCCGAAGAATTCTTCGATATCGAGCGGCACAATATCCCCCAGATCTACCTCCCCATGGCCGACACCTTCGTCTATGTGCACGATGACCGCGTGGTCGGATTTATCGCCCTCATCAAGAATGAAGTCGGCGCCATCTTCGTCCATCCCGAGTATCACGGCCAGGGCTTCGGACGCGCGCTGATGGACCACGCCCGGATGCTCCGGGGCGATCTGGAAGTGGAAGTCTTCAAGGAAAACCGCATCGGCCGCGACTTCTACCGCCGCTACGGCTTCACCTTTCACGACGAGCATGTCCACGAAGAAACCGGCGAAACCCTCCTGCGCCTGGTCTACAGCGAGAACAGCGCAAACACGCCCCGACCCTGAAACCACGGACGGTCACGCCCTTTCGTGGCGCTGCCCGGCTTGTCTGCGATAGAATACGGCGGGACTGGAGCAATCGGGACATCGCCGCCAGCGTGGATAAGACAGAAGCCAAGAGAATATTTCAGGAAGCGGACGCCCTGTTTGATCGGGGCGAGTTCGACGCGTCACTCCACCTCCTTCAACGTCTCAACGTCGAATTCCCGCGGCAGAAGCACATCATGTATTCCGCCGCCCTCTGCCTGGAGCAGCTCGGGCGCGCCCAGGAGTGCATCGGGCTTTGCGAGCAACTCATCGACCGCTTTCAGGATGAGCGGGCCGACGTAATCCTCGGCCGACTTGCCGGCCTCGACCGCGTGGAGGAACCCGTTCTCACCAGCAGCGGGACCCGCCGCCTGAACCAGGAAGATCAGCGCCTCCTCGCCATGCTGATGGATCCAGACAGTGTATCCATCCCGCCCGCGCAACCCGGCCAGAATCGTACTTTGCTCTACACCCTCGGCATCGTCGCCTTCCTGGCCCTCTTCCTCCTCTTCGCCGGAAGCTTTCTCTATTTCACGCCGGGCTACGGGGCGGCCGAGGCCGGGCGCGGCGGCGGCTTCAACATCGGCCAAGTCCTGGTCCTCTTTTTCGCCACCTTCTTCTCCGCCAATCTGGCCACCATGTACGCCCTCCTCCACCTCATGCACCGACTGCGCTATGAGGAGCCTCTCGACAACATCTTCGATGTCATCCAGTACGCCCTCTATGTCAGCCTCCTCCTCTTCGTCCCGGTCATCGGCTGGGCCTGGATCCCCATCCTCATTCGAAAGCACTATGGCTTCCGCCTGGGTGAGCTGATCCTTTTCCTTGTGCTCCAGACCGTTCTGGCCATCGGCTTCTCCCTCATTTTCGGCGCGCTCCTCCTCACCTTTGGACAGGGCTGGGACCTCGCGCGCTGGCGGGGACTGCGCCGATAGACCGCTTGAATCCCCGCCGCACGAAGTTGCGAATGGATTCGCCCTGAAGTATCATTTTGAAGAACGTGTGTTCAGGGAAATGCCCATGCAACGTCATACCGCCCAAAACAAATTCGGCCAGGCCGACCTGCTCTTCCAGCAGAGTCGCTTCGATGAGGCCCTCTCCCTCCTCGACGAGCTCGATCAGGCCTTCCCCAATTCGCCCAATATCATGTATCCCCGCGCGCGCTGCCTCGTAGAGATCGGCGAAACCAACGAGGCCATGGATCTGCTGGACGAGCTGGTGCTCCAGTTCCAGCACCCGGAAGCGATGCAGCTCAAGGCCGAGTTGCAGGACGCCATGCTCACGCTGACCCAGGCGGCTCCGGCGGAAGCGCGCCACCACGACGGTCCCCGGCCCGAAGAGGTCAGACGCTACCGAAGCTCCAGCCACGCCGGCAGTGCGCCGGCCATGTCCAAGGGCAACATGATGGTCGTGGGTATCACCGCCGCCCTGCTGCTGGCCTTCTTCATCACGATCATTCTCGTGGCGATGTAGGCGGCTCAATCCATCACGAGCGACTTGATCTTCTCGATCCGGTCCAGCTTCTCGCGCACATCACGGATTAATTCACGCTCGGCGCCAAAGGCCAACTGGGGCGCGAGCAACGACGCCCGAAGATCCATCAGACTGCCCTGGCGGGCAAGCCACGCAAAGAAGCGCACCGCGCCGGACAATGCCGCAAGCTCCAACCCCAGAATGATCCCCAGCACCGTGCCGCTGTGCACCAGAAATGAAACGCCCAGAATATGGGCCCCAAGGTAGTTGTCCACCACCACGTAACCGGAATACCCCAGAAAGGCGACTGGCGGGGCATCCAGCATGGCCGTGGTGATCCACCGGCTCAACATGCGCCCGCCGTGCTTCACCCGCTCCCGCGCAGGCCCTTTGATAACGGCCGACAGGCGTCGGTCCAGCTCCGCCTGGTACGAAGCAAGCCCCGCCGCGCCATCCGGCGCCACCAGCCCCGCACGCACGAAAGCCAAAGCCAGCTCGCTCTGGGCATTGCGATAATCTTCCAGCAGCCGCTCGGATACCAACCGATCACCCGGCTGGACCAGTTCCTGATCGGTCAACATCTCCGCAGCGCGCCGGCCGCTCGTGTCCTTCGCGCCGCCCCACGAAAGGAGTCCCGGCACACGCACGGGCAGGTTTCGGACACTCTCCGCAACGCGGTAGGTCATGCCAACGATACCTTTGGAGCGAATGCTCGTTTCCCGGCCTACGGCATAGGTCCACAGGTGCGCCTCGGCAAAAAGGTGCTGACTCACATAGGAAAGACTTTCCCGCGCGAGGGTCTTGTCCGCCTCGCCAATCGCCTTCTCCAGCAGGTCCAGCTCGGGCGCAATCTTCTTCCCCAGATCGTCCAGCCGCTCCGTGGCCTTGCGCAGCAGGCCCGCCACATTGGATCGCTTGATTCGCGCGATGCGCTCCCGGTTCAGCTCGCGGCTCAGAAACTTGTCGAACTCCGGAAAGTCGATCTCCTCCGCGCTCGGCGCCGATCCGGAGAGCTTCCGATCCAGGGTGCGCAACGCATTCACCCGGAAATAGCCGCCGATCTGAAAGCCTTGCTCCTCCAGCCGCCCCAGCCAGTGCTCGCGCACCGCGCTCTGGGGGCCCGCCTTGGTCTCCAGGCACACCATGGCCCGCTGGCCGCGCAAGGGTCGCAGCAGAGACCAAGTGGCCTCGTCCAGGTACTTCTCCTGACTGGCGCAAAGTACAATGAGGTCGCATTGCTTGAGCACGCCGATGGTGCGCTCGCGGTGTTCGTGCTGGATGCTGTCGGAATCGGGCGTGTCGATGAGCACCAGGTTTTCCAACGCGGATCGGGGCACCCCTTCCCACGTGTCGAAGGGCAGCTCGGTGCCCGGCGGGTGATAGGCCATGGGCCGTGTGGTGCAGGGACGCATGGGCGAGGTCAGGGCGATCTGGTCGCCCGCGATCGCATTGAGCAGCGTCGACTTCCCCACGCCCGATCCGCCCACCAGCGCCACCACGAGCACATCGTCCAGGCGCGATTCCCGTGTGCGCAGCTCGACCACGCGCTCTTTCAATAGCACGGCTTCGTTCCGCAGCGCTTTCCAGGGACCGTTGTAGCCCGCCAGCGTTTCGAGATGGTTCAATACACTCAGGATGCTTTCAGACACTGCTCGTGAATCCTCCGGATGCGCTCCGCCTCGGGGCTGGCCAGTGCCGCGCGCCCGGCCGCCAGGGGGGCCAGGCCCGCGCCCAGTACATGTTCGGCCAGCGCAGTCTTGAAGCGCGCCTGCTGCTCCACGTGCCACGGCGCGATCAGATCAAACCACTTGTCGGCGAACTGATGCTCCATGATCCGGGAAAAGAAATCGCCCGCCAGCGGGCTCACCGCCGCCACCACCTCCGGCACGCCCACCCCACCGGTGTAAAAGGCCAGGGGAACCGCCACCACCGTGGGGGCAAACATCAACAGGGCATCCAGCTCCACCAGCAGCGTCCGGCGCACGGTGTGATCGTCCCACCACGACGCCAGGGTTTTCTCCGCATGCTGGCGGAAGGCCTCCGAAATGTTATCTTCCTTCAATGTTGCTTCTTCCACCGCCTTCACCGCCGCCGCCACATCCATCCGCTCGAACACGCCGGCAAGCATCTCCCGGGCCGGTGAATCCAGGCTCTGGGCAAGCTCCGCGCATTCCCGAATGAAATCCCGCGTGCGGAACTCCAGCTCGCGCGCGTGGTGCGCCCGCACTTCCGCCGGCGTGGGCGGACTCGCCACACTGGCCAGGGTCAGGCGCCGCTGCACCATCCGGCCCACCGCGCGGCCCACGGGCGCCACGCGCTCAAAGATCGCCGTGCCCACATTGCCCACCGTGCGACTCAGCAGTCCACGGCGGGCCTTGATGAACTCATGGAGCAGGCGGCCCACCTGGGCATCGGGCTCGGGGTCGTAGGTCGCCGCCATCGCCTCGGCCCGGCCCGCAAAGAGCGCCTCGATCTTTTCGAGGCCCTTTTCCACGGAATCCAGACGATCCACAAAGACTGCGGTTTCCAAGGCAAAGTGGCTCAGGGTGTTTCGGTAGACCCGGTCCTTCGTCTCCACCACGTCGAGCTGCTCCAGGTACTCCCGCAACGGCGCGGTGCCCGTCAGAGACACGATGGGCTGGGTGCAGGAGTCCATCAGCGTAAAGTCGTGGGGCACCGCAAAAAACGCGGGGGGCGTAATCCCCACCACCTCGCAGAAATCTTCAATTTGAGCGCGCGCCGTCGCATAGTTCTCATCTGCGCTGCTTTTGTTCATCAGCGGCAGAATGATGCGCCCCGATCCCGACGCCTTGCGGAAATACTCGATGACCTTGTCGTCCTGGTATTTTTCGCCCGTCAACACCGCGATCAGCACATCGCACACGGCTTGGATATTTTCCGCCACGTCCCAGTTGATCAGATCGATGGAGTCCACATCCGGCACATCGAGGAGCACCAGAAAGTCGGGAAGATCCTTCGAGGGCTTCATGAAGAGCACGTCGGGCGGCGCGGTGCGATCCACCGGGTCCGTATCGCGCGACTGAAGGCGCGCCTGCAGGCCCGGCACCAGATTGCCCGTGAGCCCCTGATCGAAGCGAAGCTGGTTGCCCACGAGCAGCGGGCGACAGGTGGCCGCCGCCGTCGCGCGGACCGGGCTCATGACGGAACCTACCAGGAGATTGAAGACCGTGGACTTGCCCGTGTTCGTGCCGCCGGCCACCGCGGCCACCAGCACATCCTTCCCCGCGAGCTGGGGAAGGAGCTTGAAGGTGAGCAGCTTGCGCCACTCCCGTGTATTGTCAAACAACACCTGCGCCAGCGCGGGCTGCGCGGAAACCGCCGCCTCCAGTGCATGCACGGCGGTGTTAAATTCCTGAAGGCTATCGCTCAAAGGGTCGTCCATCATGGAAAATCAAAGAATCTCATGGGCGGGGCTGGCGAACAACTTCGTTCGCGCTTCACGGCGAAGTCACAATCTGTCCCGTAGCATCGCGCACTGCGGGGCCGTCTTTCTTCTCACCCGCGTGGGTAAGGAGAAAGTACAGCCATAAAGCGCCCAATATAGCAAACAGCACGCTGAATTGCAGAACTTTCTTCTTGAATGCCGGATCTTTCGCATAGCCGCACGTCGGGCAGGGCGTACCGCCATTCTCCATTTTCGTCCCGCATCCGGGACAGATTACTTCGCTCATTCTTGTGTCATCCTGATTGGTCACCGCTGGCCGAAGCCATTGCGGGGATCTTATGGGTCTTATGGGTCTTATGGGTCGTATGGGTCGTATGGGTCGGCCAGCACTATTGCTTGAATCCATTTCTCATCGGACCCATTTTCCCATAAGACCCGCTCACTCGCTCATTCCTGGCGCTCCACGCCATGTGGGGCGGTCCGGATCACCGAGACCCTGTAATCATCGAACCGTTCGCCGACACGGCGGGCGCTGACTTCATCGGCACACAACCCAAACACCGTCGGCCCGCTGCCGCTCATGGCGCTGGCATCGCAGCCGTAGTTCCGCAGGCGTTCCTTGATCGAAGCCAGCTCCGGGTGGTCGTGGAAAACGCCCGACTCCATGCGATTGAAGATCATACCGGCCACATCCCCCGATGCCAACCGCGCCAGGGCTTCACGAAATGCATCCGTCTTGCCTTCACGAGCGGGCTCCAGATTCCGGGTGAGTTTCGGATGGCCATAGGCGTGGCCCGCTGTAATTGCCAGGGGCGGATGGACCAGCACCAGCCACTGCGGCGCTACCGCGGGCAACACCTCCATCACTTCCCCTCGGCCCGTCGCCGCCACCGTTCCCCCCCGGAGACAATAGGGAACATCCGATCCCAGCGCCAACGCCATTTCCGCCAGGGCCTCGCCGGAGAACCCGAGCGACCACAGATCATTTAACGCAATTAACGCCGCCGCCGCATTGCCCGAGCCGCCCGCCAAGCCCGCCGCCACCGGAAGCCGTTTTTCCAAATGGATCTTCACGCCGTCCGTCACGCCGGCGCGTTCGCGAATCAACTTCGCCGCGCGATACACCAGATTCTCCTCCGGCGCACACAGGCTAACGTCGCTGCAGGTAAATTCAATACCATCGCCGCCCGCATCAACCCGCAATTCATCCCACAGATCAATCGTCTGAAAGATCGTCTCAATATTCGTGAAGCCATCGGGCCGACGGTCCAGCACATCGAGGTACAGGTTTATTTTTCCATAGGATCGGTAGGTCACCGGTTTCACAACTACAAACTTTCCAACTATCCAGTCCAAGCGAAGAACTCGGACTTTTTTCACCACGAAGGCCACGAAGTGCACGAAGGAAATAGAGAAGAAAGGAGGAATCGTCCACCTTGGTATCAAAAGAAAGCGGGCAAATGTTAATGCCTCAAGATTTCGATGGCTGCTTCATTTAGCGATGGTATCCGCATCAATAAGACAAATTCTTTCCCATCTTCGTGTTCTTCGTGCTCTTCGTGGTGAAACCTATCCGGTCGCGATCATCGGCACTGCTATTTCCTATTCGCGTGAATTCGCGTCCATTCGCGGTTCAGTACTTATCCCTCTCGTCCCACATAATTTGCGCTAATTTGCGTAAATTTGCGGTTCCACTTCTTCAAAACTTCCGCGTCCACAAGATCGAAATCACCAGCACGCTGCCCAGGATCCCGGCAAACAGGAAGCCCGCCATGCCCAGCCGGCTGAAGGTTGACTCCGTCGTGATCAGCAGACTCGACCCCACGATCAGCGCGGCCACGATCATCCCCACCGTGTTGCGGCTGCTCGCCCGATCAATCGTCGCCGCGAGATCATCCAGGTGCTCGTGGTGAATGGAGAATTTCAGCTTGCCCTGGCGCAACTGCTGCAGCAGATAGGACACATCGCGCGGCACCTGATGGCCCAGGCGCAGGATGACCCGGGCGTTGTGCTGCAGGTCGCGAAAAATTTGCCGGGGCGCATAGCGCTTCTTGATGAGCCGCTCCACATAGGGTCGAATAATCGGGACCATATCGAGATCGGGATCCAGACTACGGCCCACCATCTCGATGGTCGCCAGCGCCTTGATCAACAGCGAAAATCGGGGAGACAACTCCATGTTCGCCCGCTGCAGGATCTGGGTGGCCCGCTCCAGGCCCCGCGCCACCTGGCCTCCGCCCAGAATTGCCCGGGCCTCAAAGGCGGTAAACTCCGTCAACTCCCGCTCCAGCACCACCAGATCGGCCGGCTCTCCGCCGGAGGTAAGCACCAGGATCGCATCGACGCAGGCGCGGCTGTCCCGGCCGAATATGGCCAGAAAGACATCGCCAATGGCGGCCACATCCGTATTTTCCAGATGGCCCGCCATTCCCAGATCGAGGAAGGCGAGGCGGTTGTCCTTCGTGACGAAAATATTGCCGGGGTGGGGATCGGCATGAAACAACTGGTACTCAAAGACCATCCGACACAGGGCGTCGCACCCGTTGATGGCGACTTGCACCGGATCACAGTTGCGCTCCGCATAGGCCTCCAGGCAGTCCACCCGAACGCCGTCGATCCACTCCATGGTGAGCACCGACTGGGCACAGAATTCGGGATAGACCTGGGGAATGATGACGGCGGGATCGTCTTCAAAATTCTTGCGAAACTGCTCGATAACCCGCGCTTCGATTTCCAGATCGAGCTCGCGGCGAATCGAGCGGGCAAATTCGTCCACAATTCCCGGCGGGTCCAGCCACTTCACGTCCTCCAGGTGACCCGCGCTCCACTCCGCCACCTGGCGCATCAGACTCAAATCGGAGTCGATGATCTTCGACACGCCCGGGCGCTGAATCTTCACCGCCACTTCCTGGCCTGTCCGCAACTGCGCCCGATACACCTGGCTCAGCGAAGCCGAAGCAACGGGGGTCTTGTCGAAGGCTGCAAACAACTCCGACGCACCCGCGCCGAAGGATTCTTTCAGCACCTCCTCCATGACGTCAAAGGGAACCGCGTCCACTTGATCCTGGAGATTGCTCAGTTCCCGCGCCAGCTCATGGCGGATCAGATCGGGCCGCGTGCTCAGCACCTGGCCCAGCTTGACAAAGGTCGGGCCCAGCTCCACCAGCGCGGCGCGCAGCCGCTGCCCGAGGGTGTGCGGCGCGCCCACCGGCGAGTCCATCAGGTTCAGACCGCGCAGAAGCTTCGCAGGGAGGCTGCGGTGAAAACCGGCACGCTGGAGCAAATCCGCGAAACCATGTTTCACGAAGACCTGCAGCACTTCGGCAAGACGCACTGCGTTAACCGTGTGCTTTCCTAGCTTGGAATAGTACAAGCGCTGCCTTTCAACCGTGCCGGGCCCGGCGGGCGCCAACGACGCACAAGCGAACAGCCTGATGTCGCTCCAGCACCGGAACCAGGCCGCTCGTAATCAGAACGGCCACGCGCGCCGCAGCTTTTTCTTCAGACTACCTTCGCCATCGTCATCCGACTTGGGCGTTTCAGCCTTTGCGGTCTCGGTCTTGGCTGTATCTTCCGCCGCCATTTCTTCGCTGGCCGGTGCTTCCGCAGTCGTTGCGGTCTCGGCTTGCTCGGACTCGGCCGCCGCCGCCTTTACTTCCTCCGCTTTATCCGCCTCCGCCTTTTCTTCCTTCGCCTTTTCCCGCGCTTCGGCTTCCCTGGCTTTTTCAGCCTTCGCCTCTGCCTTCGCTTCCGCTTTGGCGTCAGCCTCTGCCTTGGCCGCATCCTCCTTAGCCTTGGCGGCCTCGGCTCTCTCAGCCTCGGCCTTTGCCGCCTTCTGCGATTCCACTTTCGCGGCATCCGGCGCGGGAGACGCGTCCTCGCCCAGGACCAGCGTACGGTCTTCGACCACCGCGCCCGCCGCGTCATGCCGCGTCAGACGCCAGGAGCGGGGCGCGTCCAGCCCCGCGTCAATCGGATGAGCCGCCACGCGCTCCCGGCTGATCAGCTTTTCCACGTCGCCTTTGATATTGCCATCCAGCGTGCCAATGAACTCGATCGGGCCCGGCCAGAACTGGGCCGCCGTCATGAGTTCGGGCGTGATCTGCGCACCGCCGTCCAGCGCGCAACAAAGTGGTCCGGGCGTCATGCCATAGACCGCCATGCGCGCGACAGAACTGCCCGCGTCAAGCCAGACTTCCAGGTCATCATCCACCGTGGACACCGAGGAGGGGAACACCGGCAGGGGATCCGCCGCGGCGCGCAGCGCGCGATAGGCCAGGTTCTGCGCCTCCGCGCGGGTCAGGCCGAAGCCCGCGAGCACATCGTCGGGAATCGCCGAGTAGTCCACCACCACGAAGGCGGCATCCCAACTCTTCAGCGACTTGATCTTGTCCAGAAAGATGGGGCCCGACTCGGGCGCGGCGGGGTTGATCCACGACAGGCCATCGGCCGACTTCGCGGTACCCGCGCCGTCAACCTTGCTGGCCAGGGGCTCAATGGTCACGCCGACCTCGAGTCCGGCCTTGGACAGATCGCCCACCGCCGATTTCATGCTGTCCGGGAAACGTCCCGCGGCGCCTTCCATGGAGCCGGGGCGACCTTCCCAGCCGCGGCCAATCAACACATGATCAATACCGGCCTTCTTCCAATCCGCGGCGGCCTGAACGTAGGCATCCAGTCCTTTGTCGCTGGCCAGCGTATACCAGCCGCGTTCATTGAAGGGGCGCGGCGCCACTTTCACCAGGGTGCTGTACACCCAGGAATAGTTCAGATCGACCCGGTCCGGCTCCGGCACGCCATGGGAAATCCACAAGGGATCGGAGACAAGTTTCGCGCCGGGCTTCAGCAGCTTGTAGGGCTCGTAATTGCAGGTAATGTCGCCGTGCCACTCGCCCGCCGCTTCCTTGAATGAAACCGTGGATCGCGCCAGGCCCTGGGGAATCAGCCCCACGCCAAAGCAAATGGGCTTTGACGGATCGTGAATGACCGCCATGGTCGCATCCTTCCCCGGAGCGACGACCGGCTGGCCGCCCGTGTCCAGGATCCGGCGGTGGCGCACCGTGGCCTGATCGCTCAGGGACTGCATCACCGATTTCTCGGCAATCACGGGCTTGATCGCCGCAATCTTCACATCAGACTGGCTGACGTTGTCAACGGCGATCTCGATAAATACAAAGGGCCGGTTCCGGTAGGTCTTCAACGAGTGAACGATGCGAAGGCCGTTTTTCGGCGGAAACGCCACGGAATAGACCGTCCCTTCACCAAAATCATCCGTGAACTTCTCACGATCCGACGTGCCGTCCGTCAGCCCGATGCCCCGCATCTCGGTGCCGTCCTCCAGCACCACGCAGAAGCCAATCCGGTCCGCCAGCACCTGGCCGCCGTCCATCAGCACCCGCCATTCGGCCGTGTCCTCGGCGTATACCAGCACGCCGCGCTCGATCGGGATCTTGTACTGGTTGCGGAGGTCCCAGGGCTTGTTTGTGTCCGCCTGAACCGCCGGGGCCAGCGCTAGCGCAAGCAGCGCCGCGCCCCATAGTACCGGGGAGAAATTTGCTCTCATTTACACCACTCCGTGAGTCTGCTGTTGTTTGCTCGATTGCCGCGCCGATGCGCGGTTCGACGCCCCGCGAAACGGGCATCCAGGCGGTGCCCGCAGTCGGGGACTTTCCGCCATTTCGCCACCCGCCGATTCTGAACGTGGGGAACATCGCAAGGCGACAGTATACTCCAATCCGCCGGGCGCCTCATAACGCAATGGGTGCCGCTCTTCCGGAGGGGTCCCCCCACCGATGGGTGTACCCGACGTTCGACCGAGGTCCGCCCACTGGGAATCCCAACGATTGACCGTCACGCTACCCCACAATTCATCTCCCATCCGGTTTGACTCATTTTCCCGCCATGTGCTACGATTTCCCGAACTGTCCCCGTGCGCTTGCCAGGATTCGATTGTCTTGCGGAGCAAAGGGTGATGGCGGTTGGGTCCTGCTCAACGTGGTGTAGACGAACTCGGTCAGGTCCTGACGGAAGCAGCCGTAGATTACATTCGCGTGTGCTGCAGGAGTGCCTGGCCGTCATCACCCGTTGCTCCGCGAATTTTCCAAGCCCCGCCCCGCACCTGCGACAGCTCAATTGGACCGCGCCCAGGGTGAATATCGGAGGCTCGCATGGCAAACGATCAGTACTTGGTGCTTGCCCGGAAGTGGCGCCCCCAGGCTTTTGAAAGCGTCGTGGGCCAGGACCACATCACCCGGACCCTCAAGAACGCCATTACCTCCGGGCGCATTCACCACGCCTTCCTCTTCATCGGCTCCCGAGGCATCGGCAAGACGACCACCGCCCGAATCCTCGCCAAGGCCCTGAACTGCCTCGAAAGCGACAAGCCCACGCCCGAGCCCTGCGGCGAGTGCAGCAATTGCGCCTCCATCAGCGCCGGCAACAATCTCGACGTCATCGAGATCGACGGCGCCTCCAACAATGGTGTGGACGATGTTCGCGAATTGCGCGACAACATCCGCATGATGCCCACCAACGGTCGCTACAAGGTCTATATCATCGACGAAGTGCACCAGCTCTCCGTCGGCGCCTTTAACGCCCTGCTCAAGACGCTGGAAGAGCCGCCCCCCCACGCGGTCTTCATCCTCGCCACCACGGAAGCCCACAAGATCCCGGCCACCATCGTCTCGCGCTGCCAGCGCTACGATTTCCGCCGCGTGCCGATCCCCAAGCTCATCGAGCTCCTCCGCAACATCCTCGACAAAGAGGGCCTGAAGGCCACCGACGAGGCCCTCCACGCCATCGCCCGCGCGGCGGAAGGCGGCGTACGCGATTCGGAAAGTATCCTCGACGAACTCATCACCTACTGCAACGGCGAGATTACCTTTCAGGACGTCTTCGATGTACTCGGCCTCGTTGATTGGCAGGTCATGCACGACCTCTGCGACGCCATCCTCGACAAGGATGTCACGCGCCAGCTCCTCATCGTGGAGCAGGTGGCCTCCGCCGGCAAAGACCTCACCCAGTTCGTCCAGGAGCTGCTGCGCTATTTCCGCAACCTCCTCGTCTGCAAGACGGCCAATGTGAAGGAACTTCTTCACCTGCCGGAGGAAGAGCTCGCGGCCATGAACCAGCGCGCCGCCCGGGTCTCCCTCACGAACCTGATCCGCCTCGTGGAGCAGTTCGCCGAACTGGTCAACAGTTTTGACTCCCAGCTCGCCCAGCGCATTGCGCTGGAGGCCATGCTCATTCGCATTTCCAAGGTCGGCGTGGAAGTGTCCGTCGACACCATCATGGAAAAGCTCATCGCTCTGGGCCAGGGCGGCATCGGCATGGGCGCGCCCGTGACGATGGAAGCCGAGAACACGCCGCCACCCGCGCCACGCGCGAAAGAGCCCGTTGCCGCAGCCCCGAAAACGCCGGCCCCCAAGCCTGCGGAGACGCCACCGGACCCTCCTGAGGCCGAGCCGGCTCCACCAGCGCCCGCGGCTCCGGCAGCACCTCGGCGCATCGAAGCAAGTGAAGGCAACCTGGCCCGCCTTTGGTCCAGCATCATTCAGCAGGCCAGCGAACAGGATCTCAGCCTCGGCACCTGGTTCGGCCAGGGCCGTCCGATCGCCCTCGAAGGGAGCACCCTGATCCTGGAGGCCCCGGCCAACGCGGACAATGCCTCCGCCTTCATGAGCGATGCGAAGAACCGCGCCGCCATGGCCGAGATACTCCGCGCCGCCACGACGAATCTTGACAGCGTCACCGTGCGGATCAAGAAGGCCCCCGAGAATGCGCCCGCGAGCGCCCAGCGCAAGCCCGCGGTCAATGGCGACCTGCCCTTCTACCCTTCCGTGAACCCCGTGGAAGCCCGCGAGGTCATGGATGACCCCGGCATTGCCGCCGTGGTGAATACTTTCAAAGGCAAGATCGCCGACGTGCAGGTACAAGCCGAATTGCCCATGGAAAGCGCGGAACCCTGACGACGTCCATAGGCGGCCACCAAAAAAATACGAAACACGGAGACACGGAGGCACGGAGAAGAAAATGAGCTTCGAATGTACGGACACCGCACCGTGTCACGTTCGCTTTCAGGTATGCCCCCCTTCTCTTCTCCATCCAATTACTTTTCTCCGTGCCTCCGTGATCTCCGTGATCTCCGTGGCCAACACAAACCATCACTTCCGTGAGCTTCCGTGGTCAAATACGGTTTGGTTTCTCCCCAATATCATCTATGCATTCATTCAACGAAGCGGCCCCTGTGCCAAGAAAACCAGGATAACCTCATTCATGATTTCGCTGTTGCGTCCGACCCTCCCGATTGCCCTCCTGTTCCTCGCGACCACCACCCCCGCGCTTGAAGTCTCCCTCACCGTCGAGGGCGAGCCCGAAGAGATTCAGGCCGTGCTCGACTTCATCAAGTCTCTCAACGCCGGTGGCGAGGACGACCCCCTCAAGATTAACGTCCACAGCATTGCCGCGAAGGGCGAAACCGAGACCCCGGAAACCGAGACCCCCGCACTCGAAGATCCCCCCCTCAGTCTCGAGCGGCCCGAAGTATTCCCGGCGAAAGGCGCGCCCGGCGCACCCTTCATCGTCACGGTCAACGTGCGCGACAAATACGATGAAGTGGACACGCTGTCGGTCCGCCTCGCGGGCACCAGCCTTTCCACCGACCTCTACGACGACGGCACTCAGGGCGACAAAACCCCCGGCGACGGAATCTGGACCGCCACCCTCACCCCCCTCGACGTGACCCCCAGCGGCGCTTACACGGTGGAGATCACCCCCTACGATAAGAACGGCAAGGCACTCACCACACTAAAGCCCGACGGCACCGTGGTGAAGCTCGTGGCCAACACGGAGCTGACCATCGAGCGGTAAGGAAGAAAAAATGGGTCTTATGGGTCGTATGGGTCTTATGAAAACGCTTCGCCACCGCCCATACGACCCATACGACCCATACGACCCATACGACCCATAAGACCCATAAGACCCATAAGACCCATAAGACCCATAAGACCCATTCCCTTCAACCGGGACCTCATTTCATTTCCCCGGTCAAACCTGTACACTGAAGCCCTTCCAAACCCCAGGCACGGAATCTCCCCCATGGACCACGAAACGCTCCAAAACCTCCTGCGCGACGTGGCGTCGGGCAAGGCCACGCCCGACGCGGCGGCCGCGCTTCTGCGCGATCTCCCTTTTGAGGATCTCGGCTTCGCGAAGATCGATCACCACCGGGAACTCCGCAAAGGCTATCCCGAAACCATCTTCTGCCAGAACAAGACCCCCGAGCAGGTCGTGGCCATTGCGGCCCACATGCGCGAAAAGAGCGGCACGGTCCTGGGCACCCGCTGCTCCCGCGAAACACTCGAAGCCGTGAAATCGGCCCAGCCCGACGCCGTTATCAACGAGCTCGCCCGCACCTTCACCATCACCACGAAAGCGCCCCCGCAAGCCACGGGCACCATCGCCATTGTCTGCGCGGGCACCAGCGATCTCCCCGTCGCCGAAGAGGCGCGCGTCACCTGCGAACTCCTAGGCAACCCGGTCGATTCCATCTCCGACATTGGCGTCGCCGGCATCCACCGCCTTCTCCACCAGCGCGAGCGCCTCAACCGCGCCAACGTCATCATCTGCTGCGCCGGCATGGAAGGCGCCCTGCCGTCCGTCCTCGGCGGCCTCGTGCAGTGTCCCGTCATCGCCGTGCCCACCTCCGTGGGTTACGGCGCAAGCTTCGGCGGACTCGCCGCACTTCTGGGCATGCTCAACTCCTGCGCCACCGGCGTCACCGTCGTCAATATCGACAACGGCTTTGGCGCCGCCGTCGCCGCCTCCACCATCAACCGCATGGCGGAGCGTGGAAGATGAATTCCGATAGCGACTGCGGCCGATTGGACCACGACGCTGGTATAGCAACAGCGACGCCCAGCCAATCGGGAGTCGAAGATCTGCCGCGGGAGGACAGTGCCCATAAGGAATCGGTCCATCAAAAACACACGCGCCACAAAATCCCGCTACTATCGCCACCTCTCACGCGGGAAGGTACGCAATTCTGTAGCCATGTGTATCCCGCATTCGCAATATCCATTGGAGATATGAACGCGCGCCAAGGTGGGTTAGGCGTCCCGCCTGACCAATACGACGCGGTTCAACGAGAGCGACTGAATACAACTATGACAAATATAAATGGTATCTCGATCATACAAACGGCCCAATAGCGATCCAGGCGCGATGGTCAGGCGGGACGCCTAACCCACCCTGGCCCGCGAAATAGGGTGGGTATTGCCGAGTCATTTCCGGTGATTTCCCGCAAGGGCTTATGTCGCACACCGTGTTGTGACTTGACGTATTCCGAGTACTAAAGACCGCCAAATCGTTACAAATACGTTGGAACCAAAGTCCAATAACCCACGAGGCCCAGCCTCCCGGATGCACCCCATGAAAACCTGTTACTTCGACTGCTTCAGCGGCATCAGCGGCGACATGACCGTGGGTGCCCTCATCGATGCGGGCGCCGATTTCGACGTCATCAAAGATACACGCCCCACAAAATCCCGCTACTATCGCCACCTCTCACGCGGAAAGGTACGCAATTCTGTAGCCATGTGCATCCCGCATTCGCAATATACATTGGAGATATGAAAGCGCGCCAAGGTGGGTTAGGCGTCCCGCCTGACCAATACGACGCGGTTCAACGAGAGCGACTGAATACAACTATGACAAATATGAGTGGTATCTCGATCATGCAAACGGCCCAATAGCGATCCAGGCGCGATGGTCAGGCGGGACGCCTAACCCACCCTGGCCCGCGAAATAGGGTGGATATTGCCGAGTCATTTCCGGTGATTTCCCGCAAGGGCTTATGTCGCACACCGTGCTATGACTTGACGTATTCCGAGTACTAAAGAATGCTAAATCGTTACAAATACGTTGGAACCAAAGTCCAATAAACCACGAGGCCCAGCCTCCCGGATGCACCCCATGAAAACCTGTTACTTCGACTGCTTCAGCGGCATCAGCGGCGACATGACCGTGGGCGCCCTCATCGATGCGGGCGCTGATTTCGACGCCATCAAAGAGGGCCTACACTCCCTGGGCGTCGAAGGCTACACCGTCTCCGCCGAGAAAGTGCTCAAGAACGGCGTCCACGCCACCCAGTTCCGCGTGCACGATCACGGGGCGCCGGATCACCACCACCATCACGCGCACGATCATGATCATATCGCCACCCCGCGCTTCACGCCCGTCCAGACCCACCAGCACAAACACGTACTGACGCCGGGTCACCATCATCACCACGATCACGACCACGAGCATGGACACGATCACCACCATCATCATCACGACCATGGTCATGGTCATGACCATGGCCACTCTCATGATCACGGCCACAGCCATTCTCATTCGCACACCCATGATCACGGTCACGGTCACCATCACCACCCCCACCGCAATCTGGCCGACATCGAGAAGCTCATCACGGGCAGCAGCCTGCCCCAGGCCGTGAAGGACGCCGCCAACGCCACCTTCCTTGCCCTGGGCGAAGCGGAGGCCTCCGTCCACGGCACCACCATCGACAAGGTCCACTTCCACGAAGTCGGCGCAGTGGATTCCATCGTCGATATCGTCGCCTCCCAGATCGGCTTTCACCTCCTGGGCATCGAGCGCTTCGCCTGCTCGCCCCTCCACGTGGGCAGCGGCACCGTCAAGTGCGACCACGGCATCATGCCTGTACCCGCGCCCGCCACGGCCCGTCTGCTCCAGGGCATCCCCACCTACGGCGGCGCGGTCGACGGCGAACTGGTCACCCCCACCGGCGCGGCTATCATCCGCCACCGCGTCACCGAATTCGGCCCCGCGCCCCTCATGCGCACCCTGGCCATCGGCTACGGCAGCGGCACGAAGAACCTGCCCGACCGCGCCAACGTCCTCCGCATCACCATTGGCGAAAGCGGCGCGGATTCGGGCCGCGACACCATCCAGATACTCGAAGCGAACCTCGACGATATGTCCGGCGAACTCCTGGCGCCCCTCGTGGCCGCGCTGATGGACGGCGGCGCGCTCGATGCCTTCCTCACGCCCGTCATCGGCAAAAAAGGTCGCCCGGCCCACGTGATCACCGTCCTGGCGGCGGAAGACAGGGCCCAGGCCCTCTGCGAGCTGATCTTCGCCCACTCCACCACCCTCGGCGTGCGCACCCGCACCGAGCAGCGCTTCATCCTCAACCGCGCGTGGAAATCCGTTTCCACCCCCTGGGGTCCCGTACGTGTTAAGATAGGCGCGCGCGGGGAGAGCGCCCTCACCACCGCGCCCGAATACGAAGATTGCCTGAGCGTCGCCAACGCCGCCCAGATTCCCGTACGCAGAGTTTACGAGGCCGCGCTCGCGGCCGCCATCAAGGGAGAGTTCGCCGATGTCTGAACGGATTGCCATCTACCCCGGCAGCTTCGATCCCCCCACCCTCGGCCACCTCGACCTGATCAATCGCGCCGTGAAAATCTTCGACCACGTGATCGTCGCCGTCGCCGTCAACAGCGCCAAATCGGGTCTCTTCTCCACCGAGGAGCGCATGGAAATGCTCCGCGAAATGCTCGCCGACGTGCCGCGCGTCTCCGTCGATCACTTCTGCGACCTCACCGTCAACTTCGCCAAACAAAAAGCGGCCGTCGCCCTCATCCGCGGCCTGCGTGTCGTCTCCGACTTCGAATTCGAGCTCACCATGGCCATCAACAACCACAAGCTCGCCCCCGAAATCGACACCGTCAACCTCATGCCCAGCGAGCCCTACCTCTTCCTCAGCAGCCGCCTCGTAAAAGAAATCGCCGCCTTCGGCGGATCCCTCAGCCACTTCGTCAGCCCCGCCGTAGAAAAACGCCTCCACGAAAAATTGAGAGAGATCGCCGGGAAGTAATCGTTCGCCACGGAGGGGACCGTCCTGCGCGCAAGGCCACCCCAACCCGCAAACACCACCCTCGCACGTACTCGCCCGCCCAACCGAGCCAAGGCCCCTGCGCGTGCGGGACCGTCCCCCGCTTTAAGAATACTGGACGGTCCCGAATGCCAGGCAGGCCGCTCCCACCGTAGCAAATATCAGCATGCAACGACCCTTGCCATCATCAACTGGCCCCTGCGTTCAGGATGGTCCCGTCAGGGTCCGCCTCAGAATTTCTTTGGTCAGCTTCCCAAAATCCAAATAGCAACGGCTCACGGCCTCCGCGTGGGCACCAATCGCGCCGTCTGCAGGCGTCAGGCGGAACACTGGCTTTCGGGCATCCTCCGCAAGTGGCATAAGACTCTGGTAGTTCTTGATAAAGCCGATGCAATTGGGATCTTGTTCCGCTAACAAACTTGCCGTGTTTTTCCGCAGCACATGGGTGCCATAGGTCTCGGGAATTCGAGTCACCCATTTCTGGAATGCCTTGACCGGACGACTTCTCCGCTCAACATGCTGCATCACGATATAGCCAGCGGGTTCCATCGTGCCCGACGGCATAGAGAAGCTTGCATCCTTATTGAGTGCCTCTGGCGCTTCCGCTACCCGCTGCCCCCAACTCTTGCGCCACTCGAAAAGGGTCGGGCCCAAGTTGCGCAGGCCCTGGAGTGAAAACAGACCGGGTGCCAGCGGCATGATTACGTGGTCCGTCGCTAGTAGCGCGGCGCGATTGATAGCGCCTAGATTGGGGCCCACGTCCACCAGGACAATGTCCGCGTCAAACGCAATGGCGCTTTCCCGCATGATGCGGTGAAAGGCGGTCTCTACGCGAAAAGCGGCGGGATCGCCACTCATGCACTTCGACCAATGGTCGGAGAGCCGATCCTCGAATCTCGCGAGCCCGAGGTCGCCGGGAATCAAACGTATTCTCGGCGATACCTCCTGTAACGGTGCGGGGATGATGTCGCCCAACCCCTGAATGATTGGCTGGATACACGTCAGAATACTCCGGTTCTCGCCCTCCTCCGGCCAGATCTGCTCCAGCACGGACTCTTGCAGAAACATGGCGGTCAAGTTCGCCTGGGGATCCAGATCGACCGCGAGCACGCGGTGGCCGAGCTCCGCGCACATGTGGGCGACATGATAGACCAGAGTGGTCTTGCCAACACCGCCCTTGTTGTTAAAGAAGGCAATGGTCTTCACGGCGTGTTCGCCTTAAGCGTCGCCAGGAAGTAGTTGGGTTGGCTGACGTTGAATTCGGCCGGGGGGTTGCCATTTTCCGCAAGCGCGCGCTGCGCCCGGGCTATTCCCATCCCGAAGCGGTTGACATAGCCGAGTGTTTTCATCGCTTCGGCTATCTTTGGATTTCGATAGTCATTCTGGTCCGGAAAAGTCGCGGCTGTTACACTCCCGTAGAGCCCGCCGGGATTCTGAATTTCGATTCGCCCGGAAAACCAATAGAATCGAATGGCCGCGTTGGATTCGTAGTCCCGATGCATGACGCCGTTCATGAGTAATTCACGAATGGCCGCCACGGGATATGGCGTCCGATCCACCTCCTTCAGGGGCGTGGTGGTTTTCGGAAAGCTGGGAAACAATGTTTTCAGGAATCCGTCCACCTCGCGAAGTACCGTGATCAAATCACCCTCGAATCGCCGTTCATCCACCACCTCCGAAGCAAGGGAATCGCCATCGTATCGCACATATTGAATCGCCGCTCCCGGAAACCAGTTGAGCGGATCGAGAGCGAAGAGCAGCGCACCGGCATTCGTGGCGCAGCTCTCGGGTAATGACCACATTCCCAGCGACGCCATTTGCTGAAACATGTCGCGGTGATTCTCGGCGATTATCTCTGGGGCTATCGCAGCGTTGCGATACGTAAGCTGGAACAAGTCCAAGGCCAACTCATCGCGACCACAGCCTTTGCAGGGTCTCAAATCGAAGGTGCGCGCGTGATGGGCGCGCCGCTCGGTGAGAATTCGCTCTTCCTGCTCATTTGCGATGGCCTTTCGTGGGCCACGCCGAATACAGACTCTTCCCCGGTAACGCACGGGAGGCATATCGGAGGGCAGCACTTCGACGACGGCAAGGTCTCCTTCGAGCAGGGTCATTTTTGCCACAAAAACTGTGGGAAGCGGCACGATCTGGCCGGAATCGGCATAGTCGGACAATTTCTTAAGAAGTTCGTCGGTCACTTGCGCCCCGATAATGGCCCCGTCGTTGTCGCGCGCACCGATGATCAGGTATCCCGGTTGACCGTGCGCCGCCATGTCGTTCGCGAAGGCGCAAATCGCCTCACGAAATTTCTCCGTGTCGTTGGTGGACGTGGTGCGCTCAATTCGATCTGACTCCAAGTCAGCCAGGAGAACTCTCAGTTCCGTTTCATTGATCAATGCCAACCCTCGCTATTGAACACAGCACCTGAAGGTAATGTCTTAACGTTGCGTGCTGCTTCTTGTTTGCGGGATTATAGCATGGTCGCATCAGGACGGTCCCACCGCCGCCTTCTCCGCTTTGGCCTTTTCGTGGGCCGCTTTCAATTCGAGCAGCTTCGCATCGTCGGGCAGGTGCGGTAGCACTTTGTCGAGGATGGCCAGGGCCTGATCGTACTCTTCCCAGTCGAGGAAAACTTCCGCCTGGGTCCGGGCGATCTCGCCGAGGTAGAACTTCGCGTTCCAGTCGTTGGGATCGATCGCCAGCGAGGCGAGGAACTTGTCCAGAACGGTACCGCCGATGGCCATGCCGCCGTAGTATTCCTGTACGGCCTTCATGTCGCTCACGTGGGCCTGGTGCCGCCGCTCCACCCGCGCGAGGAATTCGGGATCGGCTCCCTCCACGAAAAGGGGCGCCGGACTGCTCATGTGCTTCTCCAGCTCCGCCATGGACTTGTGCTGCGTGCGCGCATACACGAGCTTTGGCGCGACGAATTCGGCCCAGGGCAGATCGTCGTGCATGGCCGTGCCGCCTTCGGCGAAGGCCTTCAGGCCCGCCTCGTCCATGAGATAACAGCCGATCACGGACTCCACGTCCATGAAGCCCACATCTTTCAGGGCCTTGTCCAGTTTCGGATTCGCCAGGCGCGCGTGGATCCGTGCCGCGTCGAGCTTCAGCGGTTCGTTGGAGCCGATGAGGAACACGTCCGCGTTGATAAACCAGGCCGTGAAGTGGGGAAACACGGAGGTGAAGGTCTTGATGAGGGAGCGCACCACTTCCGGGTTCAGGCTGTGGAGCGGCACCCACTGGGACACCATGCCGCCGGGCTTCAGGTGCTTCAGGCAGAGCTGGTAATACTCCGCCGTGTAAAAGGTGGACACGCCCGATACCGCGAGAGGCATGGGCTCGAAGGTAATCACGTCATAGTTGTCTTTCGACGTGAGCAGGTAGTTGCGCCCGTCATCCACGTGAAAAGTGACTTCGGGACGCTGAATCACGCCGAGGTTGTCCACTTCAAAATAGGGCGCGGCCGCGAGCACTTCGGGCGAGATGTCCACCGCATCGATCTTTTCGAAATCGGACAAGGCCAGCGTGCCGCAGGTGATGCCGGAGCCGAAGCACATGAAAAGCACGTCTTTCGGATCGCGGTCAAAAAGCAGGGGCAGCACGCCCTGCAACCGGTTCATCTTCACGCCCTTCTCGATGGACGTCGTGGCCTGCACTCGATTGATCCACAGCACGCGGTTGGTCCCGGAGGAATCTTCCACCGGCTCGGACACCGCGACGGTACCCTCCACGCCTTCATCGTAGTGCAGCACGCGGTGGTCTTCGGGCACATACCCCGAATTCAGGGCGCGGTTCACATCTTCCGGCGCCCGCACATAGCTCAGCATCAGCAGGGCCGTGGCTATCGCAAGAGCCGCGCCACGCACGGGCATGCGCACGTCGCCAAGCGCGATCACCACCACCGCACCCGCTGCCACGAGGATGAGCGAGAAGGCCAGAATGCCGTTGTGCGTACCCAGCAGGGGAATGGCCAGGAAGCCGCCCGCGAGCGACCCCAGGACGCCGCCGATGGTGTTGGCGAAGTACAGCCGCCCCACATCGCGTCCGACCGTCTCCCGCTGCCGGCTAACGGCCTTCACCACGAGCGGAAAAGTCATGCCGAGGAAGAAAGTCGGCACAAAGAGCGCTTTAAAGGACAACCAGAACTTGCCCCAGACCACGGCTTCCCACTGCGCCCCGCTCTGCACCTGAAGCTCCTGAACCTGCGCCGGAAGCGCGGCCAGCACGGAAAGCATGTGCACGCAGCCCACACCGGTCGCCAGCAGCGCGCCGCCCAGCAGCAGGGCCGGCACCCGCACGCGATCAACGATGGCGGAGGCCACCGCGCTGCCCAGCGCGATGCCGAGGAGCAGGGTGGTAAGCATGGTGGTGTAGGCGTAGGTCGTGCCCAGGAAAATAATCGCCAGCAGGCGCGTCCACATCACCTCCAAACCCAGCGAGCAGAAGCCGGAGAGAAAGAACGCCGCCAGAATCAGCTTGTTCGCGCCGGACATCCCCTCTGCCGTTACCGTCTTCGCCTCGCCTGCGGTATCGTCCACGCCACGCTCCCGCCGCCGTGATACCGCCCACGCCACCACACCCACGATCACGTTGGCCGCCGCGCCAATCAGCGTTGTGCGGCTGTAGCCAAAGTTCGCGATGAGGAAGAAACCCGCCACGAAACAGCCCGTCACGGCACCGAGGGTGTTTAAGGTATACAGCGCGCCGACGCGCATCCCGCGCACCTGAGCCTCCCGTGAAACAAATTTGGCCAGGAGCGGCAATGTCGCGCCCATGAGCGTGACGGGCACAAAAAGCAGCACCAGCGCCAGCAGCCCGCGAAGGCCCACGCCCATGCCGCGGGAAAACTGGAAGGCCTTCAGCAGCGCCACCACCAACCCCTCGCCATAGGTTACCGCGACAATGAAGAAAACGGCCCAGGCCCCGATGATGCATTCAAAAACACCATACCACCAGAGGGGCCGCGATGTGCGATCGGCCAGCTTCCCGCCCCACACGCTGCCCGCGCCGAGGCCGAGGAAAAAGATGCTCAGCACGGTGCTCACGGCATGGGACGTGGTGCCGAAGAGCAGCACCAGCTTGCGGGTCCACACGACCTGATAGAGCAGCCCGCAGGCGCCGGAGACAAAGAAAAACGCCAGCACAAGGATAAACAGGGCGGCGGGAAAGGAAAACTTTCGGGGACTGCGCGATTCGGTCACGGCATACGCTTTCTATGCTTGTCCGGCCGGGGCCGGCTCCGTCCATTTCCCCGACACTGCCGATGCCTTGTAGTTTTGAAGTGCTTCCATGACCGCTTCCGGGGTCTCCGCCACCATGAACAGATCGCACTGGTCCTCTTTGACCAGATCGAGGTCGACCATTTCAGCAAAATAGCCCATAAGTCCGTCGAAAGCTCCGCCGGTGTTCAAAAAGACGATGGGCTTGTTGTGATAGCCGAGTTGCTTGCCCACGAGGACCTCAAAGAGTTCTTCCAGCGTGCCGAAGCCCCCCGGCAGCACCACGAAGCCCTCGGCGCGTTCGGTCATGATCGCCTTCCGTTCCGACATGGTCTTCGTGACAATCAGTTCATCGCATGCGCGATAGGTGAGCGCGTCCACATTGAGCTTGACCGGGATCACCCCCACCACTCGGCCACCGGCTTCGTGTACGCCCCGCGCGACCGAGCCCATCAGCCCCACCTTGCCCGCGCCGTAGATCAGGGTCATGCCGGCACGGCCCATGAAGCGCCCGAGCTCGCCCGCCACCTCGCCAAAGACGGGCACGGCCGCGTCGCTCGAGGCCGCAAAGACACAAACGCATTTCAGCAAGGTTGGGGGCTCCTCTGGTTTTACTATCAAGGCGCACGCGACATGTTCACGGCTGCCTTGCCGGGAAAAATTATAGTAATGGCCGGGCCGGGAAAATGCAAAGGCGCGCGGTCTGACCGCGATTCCAGATTTGACGGTTAAGACGGACAGGACCGATGAGCAATCGAATCGGAGAGTTCAAATCGGTCCTATCCGTCCTATCGGTCGTTTACCCTTACCCCCGCGTCAACCGGCAGACCGTCTCCACGTGGGGCGTATTCGGAAACAGATCCAGCACCCGAACCCGCTCCAGCTTCCAGCCGCCATCGCTCAGGCCCTTGAGATCCCGCGCGAGGGTCGCCGGGTCACAGGACACATACACAATCGTCTCCGCTTTCGACTTTGCCAACGCCGGCACCAGGGGCTTCGCGCCCGCACGGGGCGGATCGAGCACGATGCATTCCCAGGCGTTCTCTTCGATCTTCCTGATCATTTTGTTTTCCTGGCCCGGCTGATAGGTGCCGCGGCCCATGCGACTTGCCGCTTTCACCGCGATCTTGTTGTGATCCAGCCCGGTCACCTCGGTGCGGTCCGGCAGGCTTAGACTCAGGTTGCCGTTACCGCAGTACAGATCGAGCAACGTGCTCGGCGCGCCCACGAACTCCTTCACCGTGGCCACGAGCAGACGATTCAACAGCAGACTGGACTGGGAAAATCCGCCGTTAATAATCGGTACACCGTCAAACTCGAAAACCGCCAGGGGCCGTTCGTCGTCCGGCGTGCCCGATTGGGGAAAGCGGTCCCGCAGTTTTCGGTTGTTGAAATTGGTCCACACCAGCACATCGTCGCCCTCGGGATTGATGGTTACCGTGACCGATCCCTTCAGCTCCAGTTCGCGCAGGCGCGTCAGCGCGCGGTTCATCGCCGGGTGGCACAAGGGGCACTGGGGCGTATCCACGATATCGTGGCTGCCCAGGGCGTAGAAGCCGAAGACTTTGCCGTCCCCGTGAAACTCCGCCCGCGTGCGGTAGCCCGTGCGGAGTTTCTCGTCTTCCAGCCATTCAAGGGCGGGAATCGCCAGCCCGGCGATGCGCTGGAGGCAGTCATTCACGATGCGCTGCTTCCACTCCGCCTGGGCGGGATAGGCAAAGTGAAGCCAGGTGCTCACGCCGCTTCGGCGCCAGTCGGGAAAGTCCGGCTCCACCCGATCGGGTGAAGGCTGGACGACCTTGATAAGTTCGCCCCAGAGCATCTTTTTCGTTGCGCGCGTTATTTTGATTTCCAGATGGTCGCCGGGCAGCCCATAGGGGACGAAGCAAACCTGGCCATCCAGCCGGCCAATGCCCGCGCCGCCGTGGCCTACGGAGGTAATTTCGATGTTCTTGATCACGTGGGGTGCTTTCCTGGTTGCTCCGGACCGCGCCGGGTGGCGGCGGAAGCGCATGGGCTACGAAGAAGTGACGTCTAGTTGCGCGAAGGGTGGAGTCCACCCTCGGCGGCCTTCCGGGCTTCCCAGGCCTGATGGAACGACGCGAGTTCGGTTTGAATACTGGTTTCGCTGGTGGACCGGGGAAGGTACAGCAGCGTCGCCGGGGCGCGCCAGGTCTTTCCGGGGGGGACCAGGGCCGATCCCTCCCAAACGGGCGCGCAGTACGCCGGATTCGGATCGAAGAGCACGAAGCGCGCCTTGCGATAGGCTCCCAGCAGGAGCTGGTGTGCGTCTCCCCGCAGTGCGGCGTAGTGAATGCTCTCCCCCAGACTCTGGGCGGTGAATCGCGGCGCGTCGGCCGCCCGCCCGCCGTACTCCCCGTGGCTCAGCGGCAGCACATCCACGGCGGCGCGGGTCACCGTGACCGCGGTTCCACTCGTATTCGCGATGGACATGGTCCGGATCATGCCGGGGTATCGGTGCAGCAGGACGGTCTCCATTTGGAGTGCAATACCCGGCCCGGATAGCGACAGGACCACGGAGGCCCCATGGGAGTCGCTTGTGTCGCTCCACCCGATGTCGCCCAGATCCTGCGCCGCCAGGGGGCGTCCATCATAGTCCAGGTGAAACTCCGGGGATTTCCGGGCCAGGCAGTCTTGTCCGCCAGGCAGCCGAAGGAGTTCCGTCGTGGTGCCCATGAAGGCATTCCAGCGCCGTTCCAGCCACGGGTTGGCGAGCTGGATGGTCCCTTTCTCGATTCTGGCGTATGCGCGTTCCAAGGCGGTCTCTCGGTCGGAGGGCGGTTGAGGGTGAGGATGATGCCTATAGTATAGAACAGTTGTGGCCCTCTTGCCCACCTTTGAACCCCCGGCGGACCCGAGGAAAAAAAAAGCCCTTGCAGGTTCGCCTGCAAGGGCTTCAGTCAGACTAACTTAGCCTGTAAATTAGAAGCTGATCTCAGCTTCCCAGAACAGGTAGTTGTAGTCGCCGTCGTCTTCGGTGTCAGCGAAAGCGCCAAGACCGTTGAGGATGACGAAGTTGCCGTCTTCAAGGCCGTCGTCGCCGAAGAAGTGGGCGAAGCCAGCGCGGAAGACCAGGTCTTCGCTGTACTGGTAGTCACCATACAGACCAACTTCAAGGCCTTCGTTGTCGTCGGCATCGTTGTCGAACAGGTCGAAGATACCGAAGCCGTCGAAGCCGAGGTCGACTTCTTCATCCGCCTGGAAGTAGGCCAGAGCCAGCAGCAGGGAGATCTTCTCCGTGGGCATGGCGCTGATACCGGCGCGGTAGATCAGGCTGTTGGACAGGTCGGTGTTCTCAAGGAACTCGCTGTATTCCCAGTTGCTGAACAGACGGTTGAAGGACAGGTCGTTGTCGTCGTCGCCGAAGAAGAAGCCGCCGTTGTCCTGATCGCCGCCTTCGAAGAAAGCAGCGCCCAAGTACACGCGGGGCGTCCAGGTGATGTCGAAGGTGTAACCGGCTTCAAGGTTGAAGGCCAGCGCGTCGTATTCGAGGTCGTCGTCACCGAAGAAACCGCCGTTGTCCACGTCGATTTCGCCGAACTGGTAGGCGATTTCAGATTCAAGGTCAAATGCACCATAAGTGCCAGCTCCGCGGAGGCCGATGGTGTGCAGGTCTACGTCACCGGCGGCTGCGCCGAGAACGCCTTCAGCGACGGTGGCAGCGCCGTTGTCGCCTTCGTCTTCCATCACGTACATCCAGTACGCGTCGAACTGCCAGTCTTCCAGACCAATGTAGCTACCATAGATGGCGTACAGGTTGGTGTCGCCGTCAGCGAAGTTGTTGAAGGTTTCGCTGAGCTTCATGGACAGCACGTCAACGGTGAAGCTGTCGGCCGTGTAGCTGGTGCGGATACCGTCGAAGGACAGGCCGGTGAACACGGAGGCCGTGTCCTGGTTACCGAGGAGCCACTCGCTGCCGAACTCAAGCTCCTGGCGACCGATGCGGGTGCGGATCGGAAGACCCCAGGCGTTGTTGATTTCGATGTAGGACTGGTACAGTTCCACATCGTCACCACCGAAGCCGTCAACACCGGTTACATAGTTGGAGCGGAAGTTGTCGCCCCAGTTTTCATAGGAGTCGAATTCGATGAACACGGACACTTCGTCGGTGAAGTCCGCCTTCACATTCAGACGGGTGCGCTGTTCGACGTTGGCGAACTCTTCGCCGGCGTTGATGAACGCGTTGTCGTCGAAATCGAACCAGTTGCCGCGGATACGAACCGAACCGCCAACCTCAACATTCTGAAGTTCAGCCTGGGCGGCCGCGACCGTACCCAGCGCAAGAACTGCAACCATAAGGATCTTAAATGAACGCATGATGCGTTATCTCCATAGTTTCACCGGCGTCTCACCGGCGCTTCTTTTTCACACGACACCGTTGGGTCCCGTGCGTGGCATCTCAACCCCGGCCTTCCAGGGGAGACACGCTGCTCTTTATGCACGTTTGAATAAATCGGCGTTTTTTCGATCCCTGAAGCGTGGCTATCTCTAGCGCGCTACCATCCCTCCTTCCGGCTTCGTTCTCGAGATCGATCCCGATGGTGTAGTCAACATCCCATTTCTCCCACCGGACCTCCAAGTCCGGTGAAGTCTAATGACAGCTTTCACTGCTCATGACTCGGCATAGTATAACAATCCGGACACCCCCCGTCAAGTAATTTCTTCCCCTTTTGTAAATAATTTATTCCCCACCCTGTAGAGGCCACTTTTTTACCCTCCACCACAGGCGGTAGAGACCGCCGAGCGGGGCTGTCCCGCGCTTCTAAAACAAGAGGACAACGACGGGACCGTCCTGAACGCAGGATCTCGCCGATGAAACACCGCAAGCCGATTCATGAGCGCTTCAACTTCACGAATCAAAGCCCGCTGCGCGTTCGGGACCGTCCCGCATTTTTTTTGATTGCTTGACCGGAAACAACTCATCCAGGCGGGACAGCCTCCGCCGGGTTTCATCAGAACAACATCAACTGATCCGGGCCGGTCTCGTCCTCGGGCTCTTCCTGGGCGGGTACGTCCGCAAAGGGATCATCGTTCAGAAAGTGCGGAGCAGGCACCACCACCGCTTCCGGGGTCATGGGGCGTTCCGGCACGTCTCGTTCAACCGTGGCCTTCTCAACCGGCACTTTCCTGGCCTTCACCTTCTCCACGACATCCTTGTCCACCACCGCCTTCTCCACCACCGCCTGAAGATCCGCCTGGGGCTTCGATTTCCGTACCCGGACCGACCCCGCGCCGCTCGCCTCGGTGTCGTACAACAGTCCGGGATCGTAACGGCTCGGCAACCGCTCCGCGATCTCACTCTTGGTCTTGTCGATACCCGCCAGCGCGGAACCGCTGAAAAAGCCGTCGTCTTCGCTCTCGTAGCGCGATTTCACCCGGGATTCGGTATAGGTGCGCGAAGAGAGGTAGGGCCGCGACTCGCTGTAGGGGTGGGAATCCTCGGGGAAGGGATCTTCGCTCCGCGTGCGCGATTCAGAGAGCACCGGCTTTACATAATCCGGCAGCGCGTCGGAAGCGCCGGGGCGGGGGGGCTCGACCGTATTCAGCCCGCGCAGGGCCTGCAGGTGGAGGTCAAAGATCTTGTGGAAGGCGTTGTCGCAGCGGAGCCCATACACGGCATAGAGGTTTTCCATATCTTCCGTGTCAAAAGCGCCATTCAGCCACTCCCGCTCCGCACCCCGCTGCGTGGCCATCATCTTGTGCACCAGCCGCGTCAGGTTGGCGGGGTTCCCGGAAGCCTCCACCTCATCGCCGAAATCCATCATCGCCTCGAAATAAGGGCGGATCGCCCGGCGCCGCTCCATCTGGGCGTTATACCGGTAACGGTTGGCCAGGAAGTGATACACACTCGCCAGACACACAACACCCGCCAGGATAAAAGACATCATTTCAAAGCGGTCCGCGGAGACCGGATTGCGGCGATTGTAAAATTCTTCCGCGCCCGCATGGAGTGGGAGATGGAGATCCGCCTGGGCGCCGGCCTCCGTCAACCCGGTGAGGCGCGCCGCCTTCAGGAAATCGCCCCGGAAAATCAGCTCCAGCACCGTGTGGACCTGACGGTTCGGCAGGGAGCGCTGGCACACCAGCAGCGTATTCACGGCCAGCGTCTGAAAAGGCGCGTCGGACGCCGCCGGAATGCTGCGATCCGGGCCATAAAGACTGGGGGGGAGGGTCTCGGCGAAAACGCCGGGTAGATAGCGCGCCACGGAATCCGCCTCGCGCACCGGCACCAGCCGGTACCAGCCCGCCGCCAGCAGACTCTCCATCGCGGGATCGAAGAGGCCGTAAACCGTAAAAGCCGCGTCGATCTCGCCGTCGAGAAAGGCTTCCTTCAGATCCGGGTTGTGGTCGTAAACCAGCGAGGTCTCCTCGCCAAAACTGAAGAATCCCAGCATGCGCCCCGCCAGATCGTCCGCGCCGCTGCCCTGGGGCCCGACGCCGATGCGCTTGCCCGCAAGATCGCGAAAGCTCTCCACCGGGGAATCCGCCGGCACCACCACGTGCAGATATTGCCGGCCCAGGTTCGCCAGCGCCACCAGATTGTCCCGATCCCAGGCAATACCGCTCTGCACCAGGGCCAACTGTGCGCCGCCATCCTTCAACAACCCCAGATTCTCCACCGAACCGTGGGTCGCCTTCACATCCAGCACATAGGAGTGGAAGGCATCCAGATGCTGCCGCAACACGCCGCCCAGCTTGTGATAGGCCCCGCCCTCCTCCGCCGTCGCCAGCACCAGCGGCGCCTCGCCACTCGTGTGAAACCGATCCGCAATCTCCGCCCGGATACGGCTCGCCTGATAGGGAGCAAAAATAAAGAAAACCCCGCCGCACGCCACACTCAAGAGCATCGCCGCGGTAAAGACATTCAATAGAATTCTGCGATCAGGAAGCCAGGCCATACGTACCGTAGTTCAAACCTCAAGGTAAATCGCGGGCACACACAAAGCTTCCCGCTGGCATTGTTCTAACAGGCCCCGCACACACGATGCAATAAAATAGTTGATAGTTGATAGTTGATAGTTGATAGTTGATAGTTGACAGTTGACAGTTGACAGTTGACAGTTGACAGTTG